>CAIYXE010000570.1 GCA_903930095.1 uncultured Hyphomicrobiales bacterium | reverse complement strand
GGCCGTCAGAAGAAGCGGATGGCCGACAGCGCGAGGTCGGCCCTGAAGGCCCGCCCGATGGCCCCGAGGCCGAGCCTGCGAATGCGCCCGGGCGCGAATTCCACGTCAGTCCGGTGCGGCAGGAACTTGGCGAAGGGAAGCCTGATCGTCTCCCAATCTGGCGGCGCAGAGAAGGCCTGGCGGTAGGACTGCCAGGGGCGGCCAAGGTCTGCCGTTCGAAGATGCAGTCCATAGGTTTCCCCATTGCCAGATACCGCGATCTCGAGCCCTTCGTAGCCCCGGCAATCGACCGATCCTCCCATTGGATCGAGGTCAAGCGCCATCTGGATGAAACCGCCATTGTTCTCCAGCGAGACATCCCCCTGCAGGCGGATCGCCATGCGGCCCGCGACCGGCTCCAAGCTGAGCCGGCCGGCGGAAACACCCCCCATCACGCGGTCAGACAGCAACTCCCAGCGTGCGCCGTTGGTGGCTTCAGGAAACCGTCCAGAGAGGTCGTCGATGACAGAAGATAAGGTCACGGGCTGGCAGCGTTACAGGAGGAATTCTCCCGGAACAAGCTTCAGCAACCCGCTGCTCTTTGGATGACGGCATGCTGATGACAGACGCAATGCGCGCAAGGTGGCCGGGTTTGCTGAGACGGCATCTCGCCTTGCCGCAGGCTGCCGTTGAGAAGGGGCCGGAAATCCATCATAAGGGTCCGCAGACGATGGTGGAGCCTTATGGCAGACTTGCCGCAGAAAGCCTGTTTCAAGCCACAGCGGGTTCTGGTTCTCGGCGCCACGGGGACCATCGGCAAGGCCGCCGTGCGCGCCCTCATTGCCGCGGGACACGAGACGGTGTGCTTCCTGCGCCCCCGTCCGGATGGCGGCAATCCGGCCGGGCTGTTTCCCGCGGAGGCCGTCCTGCGCTTTGGCGATGTCACCGACGAGGGGTCATTCCTGCGGGATGGATATAGGGGAGAGCACTTCGATGTGTTGATGTCCTGTCTTGCCTCCCGCACGGGCCTGCCGGAGGATGCGTGGGCGATCGACTATCGTGCGAATGCTCTGGCTCTGGCGGCAGCGCGGAAGGCGAACATCCGGCACGTAGTTCTGCTGTCGGCCATTTGCGTGCAGAAGCCCGTGCTGGCTTTCCAGCATGCGAAGCTTGCCTACGAAAAGCTGCTGATCGAATCCGGCCTCACCTATTCGATCGTCAGGCCGACCGCCTATTTCAAGTCCCTCTCGGGCCAGATCGGACGGGTGCGAGACGGCAAGCCCTTCCTTGTCTTCGGAGATGGGCGGCTCACGGCCTGCAAACCCATCAGCGATGATGATCTGGGCCGCTTTCTTGCCGCCTGTGTTTCGGATCCGGACCTGCACAACAAGGTGCTGCCGGTCGGTGGTCCGGGTGAGGCCATCACCCCCATCGCGCAAGGCGAACGGCTCGCCGCGCTGTTCGGGAGGCAGCCCCGCTTCCGCCATGTGCCCGTGGCCATGCTCGATGCCATCGTATTCGTGCTGGGCTCGCTCGGCAGGGTTTCCCCACGTCTCAGGGCCAAGGCCGAACTTGCGCGGATCGGGCGCTACTACGCCACCGAGTCAATGCTGCTCTGGGATGCGCAAGCCGAACGCTATGACGCGGCCCTGACCCCTTCGTTCGGCACGGAGACGCTTTTTGATTACTACGTCCGTGCCGCAAGAGGTGAAACCGCAGATGACCGCGGCGAGCACGCCGTGTTCTGAAATGCTGTCAGCTGATGACGAGTTCGACGCCCTTGTGCAGTTTCTGCAGGTTGGGAAGTGACTTCGACTGCCACGGAATCCGTGTTGACCCAAGCACTTTCAAGGCCACATCCGGCAGCTTTCTGAGCTCGATCGTGAACTTCGCCAGAAGATTGATGCCGGAGCTGTTCAGAAACTCGAGTTGCGTGAGGTCCAGCACCACCGACTGGGGCTTGTTCGCCAGAACGCCCTGCATCAGGTCGAGGATGGGCTGATAGGCATCCGTTCCGGAGAGCCGCAGTGTGCCCTCGAAGTGGATGACTGAACCTTCAGTCCATACGTTAAAGTCGTCTGTCTTGATTTCCATGTGTGTCGAGCTTTCAGAATTCAGTTGAGGCTGAGGGAGGCATTGGTGCTGAGCGTCACGGTGTCCCCGGCGGGCGCGTCGATAAATGTCCAGCCGAGCCGTGCGCCGTAATCGCTCATCAGCGTCAGGATGCCGAGGCCCGACGCAGAGGAGTTCTCGTCCAGGGCGTTCGCTTCGATCCGCTGAATCAGCAACTCGCCGGGATCGCCAGCCGTCACCTCCGCAAGGATCGACTGAAAGCGAGAGGCCATGGCGGAACTGGCGTGGTTCTTCACCACCAGCTCGAAGTTCCCTTCTTCGAGCGAGCAGTTGATTTCGATATCGCCCGGACTGCGGAACTTGATGGCGTTCTCGATAAGCTCATTCACCAGGTAAATGATGGAATGGCGCGCGTCGCTGTAGTCCCGTCCGGCCTTCGCATGGCGCGTGGCGAATGTCTCGCCCAGGAACTCGCACGTCGCGCTCGCATGCTGCCAGCCCACGGCCAGAGGCCCCTCCCGCAGGACGACCGACATGACGAAGGCTGAGGGCCCATTGCTGAGCCGCGTTTCTCCGAATTCGATACTCATGAGGTCACCTGTGCTTCACCACGACCAGCGTGATGTCGTCATGAACTTTCTGCGTGCCGATATGCGCCTTGAGGTCCGCCACGATTGCCGAGGCCGCTGCCGTTGCGCTGAGCCCATGCACCTTGGTGGCGCTCTCGACGAGAAGGTCAATCCCGTACAAGGTGCCTTGCTCGTCTTCTGCCTCGGTGATGCCGTCGGTGAACAGCACGATCATGTCCCCTTCGCCAAAGGGCAGCGTGCTGCTCGACACAAAGTCACCGATATGTTCCTCGAGGCCGATGGGGAAGCCGAGGTCCATCGTGTCAAGCCGCTCGACCGTGCCGTCCCGGCGGATTATGATCACTTCCTCGTGCTGGCCCGATATGGTCACATTGCCATCCGCATAGTCAAGGAAGGCGAGCGAAAGGTGTTTGTCGGACTTCGTCCGCTGAACGTTCTTGTGAATTGCCCGGTTGAGAACCTCAAGGAATGCGCAGGGATCTTCAACGCCGCGCTCGTGAAGTGCGCGGCCAACTGATTGCACCATCAACATGAGGACGCCGCTTTCAAGGCCGTGGCCGGTCACATCGCCAATGCCGATCTTCACGCCGCCCTGCGTATACAGCACGTCATAATAGTCGCCGCCCACCTCGTCTGCGGGTTCCATATGGCTTGCGATATCGAGGTTGGGAACTCCCTGGAGCTCCTCCACGGAGGGCAGCACCATCATCTGAATGCGCCGCGAAACATCGAGTTCTGCACCAAGGCGCAGGTTCTCGTCCTTGAGCTTGTCGAAAAGCCGCTTGATCTCGTCATTGGCGGAGGCAAGTTCGCGGGTGCGGTCTGCGACCTTGTTCTCCAGTGTTTCCGTATAGTCCCTGATTTCGCGCGCCATGGAGTTGAACGCGGCGCCCACGAAGGCCACCTCATCGCGGCCCTTGACTGGCACCTGCACGTTGTAATCAGAGCGCGTCAGCCGTCCGGCCGCATCGGCGAGGGCAACAAGGCCCGCCGTGAAGCGGCGCGACACCGCAACGGAAACCGCCAGCACCAGAACGAGGAAGGAGAGAACCGTTGCGAGGATGCCCTGCACGATGCGGTTCGTGGCGGCGCCGATTTCGCCTTGGGCTGCATAGAGCGAGGCATAAATTTCCCGGTCGGGAACGACAAAGCCAAGCATGAACCGCTCGGCGCCGATGCCGGCGTTGGGCTGCCAGAGATTCATCGGCCCCAGCGGGTGAAGCGCCACGAGAAGGCCTTCGGGCTTGCCGTCCTTCTCCACCACCACGTGGGCGATGCTCGTCGTTCCGGGCGCTGGCATCTTCAGGTTCGCGATGTCGGCAAAGCTGCTTTTCGAAAGGCTGCGATCAAGTCCGGTGACGCCGGCGCCCGTCGCGTTCTCCGGCTGGATGCCGAGCAGCGCCTCGCCTGCCTCGTTCACCGTCAGCACGTTGCCGTTCTGCTGCGAAAGAAAGGCAAAGCCGGTTTCCGCGACCTTCACCCCCTGAACGAGCTCCGTCAGCTGCTCCAGCGTGATGTCCACGCCCACCATGCCGGCGACATCCTGCCGGTCCTTGGTATAGAGCGGGTGGAAATAGCTGACGATGGTCTTGCCGGTGATCGCGTCGACATAGGGCGACAGCACGGTGATGTCCGTGTCGACGGGGCGCGCGGCGGGGTTCTTCGCCCATTCCTGCCAGGCCTCATAGACGCCGGGGAAGAAGAAGTCCCACCAGTTCTGCTCATTGTGGCCGCCATAGAGCTTGTCGAAAGTCTGCGCCTGATCGGAATAGGGTATCGTGCGCATGATGGGGCGGGCCTTCGGCCCGACGTAATACATCTGCAGCTTGTTCTGTCCCGTGCCCATGAGCGAGGGGACCACGAGATCGAAAATGCCGGAAGTGCGTACCGCCTCCTGCACATCGGGCCGCATGCGGCCGGGTCCGTCCAGCAGGTAGCCCCATACGCTGATGACGCCTGCTTCGCCGGACCGGTTCTGGAGCCAGTTCTTGTCCGCGTTGAATTCCATCTGATCCTGGTAGTCCGGATAGCCTTCCAGGAATTTGCCGAGCCCCGCGCCAAGTTCAGGCTGGTCGATCAGCCGCTGATTGAACTGCGCAAGCGCGTTCACCTGGTCGAAGGTGCGCGCAAACATCAGATCGGCGCGCTGTGCGGTCATGTCGATGTAGCGCGTGAGGTACTGTTCCGTCGCCTTGGAAAGGCCGCTCTCGATCTCGGCGGACGCGCCATCCGAGAGCTTCTGCACGTTCCACAGCGCAACGCCGCCACCGAGAAGCGAGGACAGCAACACCGCCCCGCCGATCAAGGCTATGAACTTGGTGCGGAAACTCGTCAGCACGCTTGCCTTCATGGTGTCCTGTGCAGCGGCGGCGGTCATGCGGGCTTTCTCGCGGACGCAGCCCAGATCGGCCAGCCGGCATAGCCCTTCGGATGAAGGGCAGCATAGATGTGGTCCTGGAAGCCCTGGCGGAAGCGTTCAATGAACTCAGGCGTGTCGCCGCGGTCCTTTGCCATCTGCCCGGCATAGACATTCTCCCATGCCTGGATCATGTCTGCGAATTCCCGCGGATCCCCATCGAGGTTGGTGACCATGAAGCTGTCGACCTTGATGTCCTCGAAGCCGGCATCATCCAGATAACGCCGGCTCTTGGGGCCGAACTCCACGTCCATCTTGAAGTCTGCGAACAGCTTGGCCACTTCCGTGTAGGTCCACTGGATGCTCTCGCCCCGCGGCTCTCCCAGGCAGTGCGAGTTCTTCTCGTTGGTGATGTAGATCCGGCCTCCCGGCCTGCAGATGCGGCGGAGTTCCTTCAGGATCAGTTCGGGCCTGTCGAAGATCTGCAGGGAATGACGGCAGGTAACGAAATCGAAGCTGTTGTCTTCAATCACCATTTCCGATGCATCGCCGTATACATATTCGATGCCGGTAACGCCGAAATCCGCGGCCACCTTGCGTGCATACTCGAGGCTCGACCGCGAATGGTCGAGAGCCATGATGCGCGAAGGAGCGAATTCTTTCTTCACAAGCACGGCGAAATCGCCAATGCCACAGCAGATGTCCGCCATCTCCATGTCCGGCTTCAGCCCATGCCGGGCAAGCAGATTTCGCTCATGCCGCCAGGTGAGGCGGGTCTGATTGCGAAGGATGGGTATGAAACCACCATCCTCAAGGAAGGACTGTCCGGGATAGAAATCCTTGTCGTATTCCGTAACGGCGATGTTGGGGTGCTGCTTCGCAAGCGGCAGGAACTTGCGTGTCGACCATCCCATCACGCTGGACGTGACGATTTCGATACGCAGGTCCTTCCGCCGCTCGCATACCTCCGACATGAGATAAACGATTGCACGAAAGGCAATGTTGTTCAGCCGGGCAAGGCGCTTCACGTTGAGGTAGAAGGTGCCGCGCACATTCTCAAGCGCAGCGGTCATTCCGGCCACAATGGGCTCGATCTCCGCATCACTGCGCGGGCGGAGCTTGCCGGCGATGACGAACTCCTGGTTGTTCTCGTTGAACGCGAATTCGTAAGTGGACTTTCCCAGAGGCCGCATCAGTGAGAGTCCTCGAGCATCATTTCCGCGGAGAGTGTCAGTTGTCTTCCCGCGGGCGCGATGCTGATCTTCGCCTGGTAGTCGACCGCCAGTTCGAGAAGGCCGAGGCGCGGATCCTGCCGGCCTGCCGAGAACAGCGCCGTGCGATAGACATCGGCCAGGTCATCACGCTCCAGCAAGCCCGCGGCTTCCGTGTAGAAACGGAGAGCCGTTTCGTCGCAGGGCAATGTCAACTCGATCACGTCCTTGTCACCCGAACGCCTGATCCTGCAGATGAAATCTCCGCCGGATCCGTGATTGGAGAAGACAGTCTCCAGCAGTTCATTCAATGCAGAACTCAGCAAGTTTGCATAAAGAAGCGAGTCTGTGCGGTTGTGGCT
>CAIYXE010000569.1 GCA_903930095.1 uncultured Hyphomicrobiales bacterium | reverse complement strand
TGATGCCGACCGTGCCGGTGAAGGCGGCAGGCTGGCGGATGGAGCCGCCGGTATCGGTGGCGGTTGCGGCAGCGCAAATGTGTGCGGCAACCGCCGCTGCGGAACCACCGGACGAGCCGCCGGGCACAAGGGCGGCGTTGGAGCCGTTGCGCTTCCACGGGTTGATGACGTTGCCGTAGTAGCTCGTCTCGTTGGAGGAGCCCATGGCGAACTCGTCCATGTTGAGCTTGCCCAGCATTACAGCACCGTCGCGCCAGAGATTGGCGGAGACGGTCGATTCATACTGCGGCTTGAAGCCGTCAAGGATGTGGCTGCAGGCCTGGGTGTGGACACCCTCGGTGGCGAAGAGGTCCTTGATTCCAAGCGGAATGCCCTCGAGCGGGCCAGCCTGCCCTGCGGCCAGCCGCACGTCCGAGGCCTTGGCCATGGCGCGGGCCTTTTCCGGCGTCTCGACAATGTAGGCATTGAGCACGCGCGCCTTTTCCATGGCGGCGAGATAGGCGTCGGTCAGTTCCAGAGCGGAAAACTGCTTCTTGCGCAGGCCTTCGCGGGCAGCGGCGATCGTAAACGCTGTCAGATTGGTCATGATTATTCGACCACCTTTGGCACCATGAAGAACGCATCTTCTTGCGCGGGCGCATTGGCGATGATTTTCTTGGAATAATGCCCGTCCGTCACTTCATCCTTGCGCATCTTCATCTTCATGGTGACGACGGAGGTGAGCGGTTCCACTCCTGCGACGTCCACCTCGTTCAACTGCTCGATGAAACCCAGAATGGCATTGAGCTCGCCCGCAAGGCGCGGCACGTCCTCCTCGTTCACCTTGAGGCGCGCCAGCCGCGCCACCCGTTTCACGGTCTTCTGATCGACGGACATCCCGGATCCCATTGCTTGAAATGATTGAGGGGGCCGAATAGCACCCGCTTCAGCCACCTGCAACTTGGGTTTAGTCCTCACCGAGCAGATGCTGCGGGCGGCGCTCCGCGTGGTCATAGACGGCGAGCTGGCGGCGGAGCGGAGAGACGCGCACGCCCTCTTCGGCCAGCAGGGCCGCCTGACGCTCCACCCCACCGGGGAGCTTGGGGTTGAGGAAGCCTCCCTTCTTCAAAACGCGCCACCAGGGGGTGAGGTCGTCCTGAGGCACGCCACGCGCGCGCAGCTCCTCCGCGGCGCGTGCCGACATGTTGGCGAAAATGGCGGTCGAGACCGGGCAGGCCACCGCCACCTGGTGGCGGCGGGCCAATGCGGCGCGGAGATCATCCAGCGTGATCACCTCGCCCGGCTGGAGTTGGCGGACGAACTCATCGACCTCGCGCGGGCTGGAGACCACCATCGAACCGCCCTTCGCCTCCGCATAGCCGGGTGCTCCGCGTGGGATCTGGTGGATGATGTGCGGTTCACGGCCGCTGTTCAGGTGTTCGGTCGCGGATTTCTTCCGTGCCATGCTGTTCCTCCCGGGCTGGTTGCATCCTGTGCGAGAGGTAGTCACTGTTTGGCCCTTTGTGAATAAGACGTGTTTGTTCTGCCTGTGTTCTTGGGGGCGAACGTTCATCCATTATCCCCCTCGCCCCCACCCATGTGGGGGAGAGGGTGGGGTGAGGGGGTGGTTCGGCTTGCGTGATTCTTGAAGAAGCGGATTCGCGGAAGCACCCCCTCCTTCCCCCTCTCCCCCTGCGGGGCCGAGGGGGAAGGAGGGCCGCTTCATGCCAAATGCAGCTTCGTCTTCTGATGGCCCTTGGCGTCGAAATTCTCAAGGCGCAGCCAGGCCTCGAAGCCGGCGCGCACCCGGTGCCAGTCCTTGTCCAGCATGGCGTACCAGGCCGTGTCGCGGTTGCGGCCCTTCACGATCATGTGCTGGCGGAAGATGCCTTCAAATTCAAATCCGAAGCGCTCTGCGGCCTTGCGGGAGGGGGCGTTCAGCGCGTCACATTTCCATTCGAGGCGGCGGCATCCCAGGTCATCGAAACAATGCCGGATCATGAGGAAGATTGCTTCCGTCGCCTCCCTGGTCTTCTGGAGGTCGGGCGACATCCAGATATGGCCGATCTCAATCACCCCGTTTGCGGCATCGCAGCGCATGAAGGCGCCCATGCCGCAGGCTTGAGCCCTGTGGCGGCGGACGAAGGCGTAGAACCAGGGATCGCGCGCGGCCTCACGCTCCCGAAGCCAGGCCTCGAAGGGCTCGCTGGAGTCCCATGGCCCATAGCCCATGTAGGTCCAGAGCTGATCGCTTCCCGCAACGGAGGCGAACAGGTCCATGGCGTGGCGCTCGGCGGACACGGGTTCGAGCAACACCCAGCGACCGTGAAGCGGACGCATGTCCGGCCGGGAGCCCGGCGGCAAGGGGTCCACGATGAGGCCGAGGGGGCGGTTCGCTTTCGATGGCCGTGGCACGTAATGGAACCCTTGTCGTTTCAATTGCGGGATGATCCACCGTCCGGCCGGCAATGGCAAGTTGGCGGTTTGCGGCGAATGGGCTAGGTCAGCGGCATGCCCGATCCCGACCTCACGCTCAAAGAGACAATCGCCGCGATCCCGCCGGACAAGCGGCTGATGGGGCTCGACCTCGGCAGCAAGACGATCGGCGTGGCAACAAGCGACCGGACGCGGATGATCGCCACCCCAGTCGAAACCATCGCGCGCAAGAAGTTCACGCAGGACGCCGAGCGCCTCATCGCCATCATCGCGGCTGAGAACATCGGGCTCATCGTGCTGGGCCTGCCTGTCAACATGGACGGCACGGA
>CAIYXE010000568.1 GCA_903930095.1 uncultured Hyphomicrobiales bacterium | reverse complement strand
AGGGTGGTGATCGACTCGCCCACGAAGGGAATGGCCGAGAACAGGTTGGTGATGACCTTGGCGCCCCAGAAGCTCATCTGGCCCCAGGGCAGAACATAGCCCATGAAGGCGGTCGCCATCATCACGAGGTAGATCAGCACGCCGATCATCCAGAGCACTTCGCGCGGCGCCTTGTAGGAGCCGTAATACATGCCACGGAAAATATGGATGTAGACGGCGATAAAGAACATCGACGCGCCGTTCATGTGCATGTAGCGGATCAGCCAGCCCGAGTTCACGTCGCGCATGATATGCTCGACGGACTCGAAAGCATGATCGACATGCGGCGTGTAGTGCATGACGAGGATGACGCCGGTGAGGATCTGCACCACCAGCATGACGGCGAGGATACCGCCGAACGTATACCAGTAGTTCAGGTTCTTGGGCGTCGGGAAGTCAAGCGCATGGCCCTTCACCAGGCCCATGATCGGCAGGCGATCATTGAACCACTTTCCGAAGGCCGAGGTTGGCTCGTAGTTTGATTGTCCGCTCATTGAGGAAGGTCCTTCTTAGCCGATGCGGATCTTGGTGTCAGAGAGATAGGCGTACTGCGGAACCGGCAGGTTCTGCGGCGCGGGGCCTTTGCGGATGCGGCCGGCCGTATCGTAGTGCGAGCCGTGGCAGGGGCAGAACCAGCCACCGTGCTTGGAGCCTTCCACGACGGCGGCAAAGTCACCCTCGTTGGCGATGGGCACGCAGCCCAGATGCGTGCACACACCCATCATGACAAGAAACTGTTCCTTGCCGCCGACCACGCGGTTGAGGTCGCTCGCCTCGTCGCTGTCAGCGACATTGGCGTTGCGCGCCAGCGGATCGGGAAGCTCTGCCACGGACACGGCCTTGGCGGCCTCGATTTCGGCGGGCAGGCGGTGGCGGATGAACACCGGGTTGCCGCGCCACTTGATGGTGATCTCCTGGCCCTCGGCGATGGGCGACAGGTCGATCTCGACCGAGGCCAGCGCCCGGACCGAAGCGTCCGGGTTCATCTGGTTGATGAATGGCCAGACCGTCAGCGCTGCGCCGACGGCACCCACGGCGCCGGTCGCGATATAGAGAAAATCGCGGCGGCTGGTTTCCGCATGTTCCGCTGTGGACACGTCTCTTATTCCCTTTTGTTGCCAGGTCAGTCCTCTTACGTTCGGACTGTTCCGGGCGCTCAAACCCGCGACCTTTTGGCATTGCGCCACCGGGAAGTCTAGCCATCAAGTGTCGCAGTTCGCAGCCGATTTCCGGCCCCCGCCGGGCCGGACCAGGAAACCGGAAACATGATTGAAATTGCCCTCTACCAGCCCGACATCGCGCCCAATGCCGCCACCATCCTGCGGATGTGCGCTTGTTTCGGCCTTACCTGCCGCATCATCGAGCCCGCCGGCTTCGTGATGAGCGATTCCGCCTTCCGCCGGGCGGGGATGGACTATCTGGACAAGGCGGCCCTCCTGCGCGAGCCATCCTGGGCCGCCTTCCGGGAGGCCACCGCCGGCCGCCGCCGGGTGCTGCTGACGACCAGGGCCAGCCTGCCCCTCTGGGACTTCACCTTCGCACCCGGCGACGTGATCCTGATGGGCCGGGAGAGTTCCGGCGTGCCCGAGAGCGTCCATGCGGAGGTCGAGGCGCGGATCACCATCCCCATGCAGCCGGGCATGCGCTCCCTCAACGTGGCGCTGGCCTGCGCCATGGCCACGGGCGAGGCACTGCGCCAGCTGGGGCCGCGGCAGGGCTGACGCCTCAGTCAGTCAACCGCACCGGACGGAATGAGACGGCAACATTGCGGAAAGCTGTGATGAGTTGGTCCGCCGTTTGCACCTTGAAGAAATGGCGGGTGGAAGACGCGCATGACCTCAGCCGCTGCTCTTCCGTTGGGTTGCTGACGGTCAGGAAGGACACCACAAAGAGCTCGATCTTGGCATTCTTGATGTTGGTGCAAAGCGTATTCTGCGTGGTGTTGGCGTTATCAATACCGCTCAAGAGCAACGATGTGCCAGCGGTAGGAAACGTAGGTCCGGTGTTATTCCAGCCGTCAGTGAACAGCACGATCACCTTCTTGCCCTTGACACTCTCGAGTTCTGCCTGGGTGCGGCCTTGCGTGAAGATGCTCCCCGCCCCATCATTGTGGAGCACATGCCACGCCCAGATTAGCCCGGCGGGAATGTAGCTGGCCGAACCTTCAGTGGCAGCGTTCAACGTTCCAGCCAGGACCGACTTGAGCCGGTTACGGTTCTGCTCCGTCCAGATCTCCGTCAGAGGCACGATCATGCGGTCCACCCGCGGACAGGCAAAACCACCTGGAACAAGAGGATATGGCAGAGTTGTGGGTTCGATGATCGTGGCACGCCGATCATCCCTGCGGT
>CAIYXE010000567.1 GCA_903930095.1 uncultured Hyphomicrobiales bacterium | reverse complement strand
CCCTTCCGTCGTGCTGGCCCTGAAGCTGGCCAAGGCGCTGGAGGCGCCCGTGGAGTCTCTCTTCTCGCTGGTCGAGCCTTAGTCAGAGAACGCTACAGCGATCCAGGCCCCTAAACAGACCCGCTTTTCATCCCCTTCATCCCCTTCATCCCTGTTTCAAACTAATAAACAGGGATGAAGGGGATAACTGAAAAGGCAGGTTGATACCCTGTGATGATTCCTATTCCGATCGCAGGGCGTCGGCCTTGAGTTGTTCGGCGGTGTAGACGCCGCGATCTAGCACGAGGCTGGTGACGAGGTCCACGGGGGTGACGTCGAAGCTGGGGTTCCAGGCGGGCATGGCCTCGGGGGCCCAGCGCAGGGGGCCGAAGCCGCGCACCTCGGCGGCGTTGCGCAGCTCGATGGGGATGGCGGCGCCGTTGGGACAGGCCAGATCCACCGTAGAGAAGGGCGCCACGGGATGGAAGGGCACGCCGTGGTAGTGCGCCTGCACGGCCAGCCCATAGGTGCCCACCTTGTTGGCGAAGTCGCCGTTGGCGGCCACGCGGTCGGAGCCCACCAGCACCCGCTGCACCTTGCCGTCGCGCAGCAGGAGAGCGGCCATGCTGTCCGTGATCAGGGTCGCGGGAATGCCGAGGCGCTGGAGCTCCCAGGCCGTGAGGCGGCCCCCCTGCAGCAGCGGGCGGGTCTCGTCGGCGTAGACATGAATGTGCTTGCCCTGCTCGTGGGCGCGGCGGATGACGCCCAGGGCCGTGCCGATGCCCGCCGTGGCCAGGCCGCCGGTGTTGCAGTGGGTGAGCAGGTGCTCCCCGTCTTGGATGAGGGCCGCGCCGTGCTCGGCCATGCCTTCGCAGAGCCGGACATCTTCCGCGAAGATGGCCTGGGCCTCGGCGATGGGATCCGTGGCGGGCCGCATGCGGTCCATGGCCCACATGAGGTTCACGGCCGTGGGCCGGGCTGCGCGCAGGGCGGCGCAGGCGGCGGCGTATTCCGCGGCTGAGGCGCCACGCTCGGCGAAGGTCGCCAGACAGGCCGCCGCCGCCACACCGATGAGCGGCGCGCCGCGCACCGCCAGGCGCTGGATGAGGGCGATCATGGCCGCGGGTTCACTGCCGTCCAGCCACACCTCCTCGTCCGGCAGCCGCGTCTGGTCCAGCACCCATAGCGTGCGGCCGTCGTGTCTCAAACCCAGGGATTCAAAGGGATTCATTGGGATTCCACGAGAAGACTCTTTTCAACCACAAAGACCGCGAAGACTACGAAGAAGAATCCAAGAAACAGGGAAAGGGATGAAGGAGATGAATGAAAAAGCTCGTGGCCCATTGCTCCCAGCCATCCTGCTCCACGTCCCTCCGCTTTCTCGTCCTTTCTCTGCGAGAGTATTTCCCTTTCCTGATTATCGGTGACCCTCAGCCTGAAAGCCAGGCATCGGGCCTCGCAAGAGTGTAGGCTTGGCCTCAAGCTACGTCATTCAGCTCAAGCCCCAGGCATTCCCTTTCTATTGAGTCCGTTTTGGCTGAGGATCGCGGATTATCAGGTGATGAATTATTGAGGACTTCGCGATGCGACTTAAAGGGAATACTCGTCGAATTACTGGACTCGCGTTGATAGGCCTAGCCTGGACCTGCGGGGTCCTTGGGTCGCAGCGCTCCACCGAAGAATCTCCCATCGTCCTCTCAGTCGTAATCTCCGTGATCATGTTGATCGTGCTCTGGGGTTGGCTTCGCGGCCCGCAAGCCGGTCATCCGCTCAGCCTAAAACTGCTTCCGCACCTGACATCGGCCTGTATTTCATTCCTTCTCTATACGCATTTCCCGAATCACAACCGCCTCACCATCCCCCTTGCAATCTCCTGTGTTCTTGGTGTTGCATGGGTCTCAATCAAGGGATTGATTGAAGTCTCGAGCGAATGGGAAGCCGACCGACTGTCGGGCATTAAACGAAACTACTTCGAGAGTGAAGACGGGCTTTGAACAATCCGCCACGGCACTCTCCTTCCTCCGCCGAACCCAACCCACAAAGAACATCCTATGAAGAAGATCAGGATCATCGCGGAATAGCGTGTGCCAACGCGGGGCGCCTGATGGAAGGTGCTCTGCGCATTGGGGCTCAGCACCCGGACCAGAGCATCCCTGGCTCAGGGACATCTCCCTTGCGGCACATGGTCCGGACAAAAAAGCTGATGGACCGGTGAGGAACGGTGAGGGCCGGTGAGAAAGAGCCTTAGCTCGTGGCAGTCTCACCGTTCCTCACTGTTCCTCACCGGTT
>CAIYXE010000566.1 GCA_903930095.1 uncultured Hyphomicrobiales bacterium | reverse complement strand
TCCGGCCCGAAGAAAAGCCAGACGAGAAAGGTCAAGGCCGCCGCCGCCATCACCGCCGGCACGAACCACGCGGTGATACGGTCGACCAGCGCCTGGATTGGCAGCTTGGCGCCCTGCGCCTGCTCCACCATGCGGATGATCTGGGCAAGCAGCGTATCAGCACCCACCTTGGTGGCGCGATCGGTGAAGCTCCCCGTCGTGTTGATGGTGCCACCGACGACCTCCGCACCCTCGCCCTTGGCGACGGGAACGGGCTCGCCTGTGATCATCGATTGATCGACGAAGGAGGAACCCGCGATCACCACCCCGTCGACGGCCAGCCGCTCGCCCGGGCGCACCTCGACGATGTCGCCCGCCAGCACCTGATCGAGCGGAACCTCGATGATGCGGCCTGCGCGTTCGACGCGGGCCATCTTGGGCTGGAGGCCCACGAGCTTCGAGATCGCGGCGCTGGTGCGGCCGCGGGCCTTGGCCTCGAGCAGGCGCCCCAGCAGGATCAGCGTCACGATCACGGCGGAAGCCTCGAAATAGACGTTTGCCGTGCCCTCAGGCATCAGGCCCGGCAGGAAGGTGACGACCACCGAATAGGCCCACGCCGCCGTTGAGCCCAGCACCACGAGCGAGTTCATGTCGGGCGAGAGCCTGAGCAGCGCGGGAATGCCCTTGCCATAGAAGCGCAGACCCGGCCCGAATTGAACGATGCTGGCGAGCACGAAATAGAAGAGGTGCAGCCACTGGCGGTCGAGCCCATGCAGCAGATGGCCGAAGCCCGGCACGAAATGCGCCCCCATCTCGAGAACGAACAGCGGAAGGGTGAAGATGGCGGCGATCAGGACATCGCGCTTCAGCCGGGCATATTCCGCGGCCCGGGCGGCCCCGTGGGCATCCTCCGCCGCGGCATCCGCGCGGCGGCGGGGCTCGTAGCCCGCCTTGCGGACCGCGGCCTCGATGGCGGAGACCGGCGTGCCGGCGAGGGCGTTCACCGTGGCGCGCTCGGTGGCCAGGTTCACCGCGGCCGAGACCACGCCCGGCACGGCGGCGATTGCCTTCTCCACCCGGTTGACGCAGGACGCACAGGTCATGCCCGCAATGCCGATCTCGACAGTCTGGCCCGGCACGTCATACCCCGCCGAGCGGATCGCCACGATCACCGCCGCAGCGGCGGCAGGTTCCGCCAAGCGAACGTCGGCGCGCTCGGTCGCAAGGTTGACGGACGCGCTCTCGACACCGGGAACCGCGGCAATGGCCTTCTCGACCCGCCGCACGCAGGACGCGCAGGTCATGCCCGTGATGGGGAAGCTCTGGAGCGGCGTGGCGGCGTTGGCTGTCGCGGCGGCTGGCATGGGCGGTACTCCTCAACCATTCCGGCAGGCTGGGCCTTCCAACGATGGGAGTATCAAGCCGGAACTTCAAGCGGCGATTCAGCACCCGCTCGTCGGCCATGAAACCGAAGCCAGGACGGCAGAGCGCCGCCCATGGGCTGGTGATCTCATGCCGCCGTGGCGATGGTGGGCAATCATGACCGGGGGTCTACCCCGATGAAGTTGAACAAGGCTTGGACCAAGAGTTAAGGCCAACTGCAAAATCTGGATGCCGCCTGTCCCGCTGCTGGTCGGTATCCGCTTTCTGGCGTGGTGGACACGCTGACGGAAGGGAGGGGGTTGCCAAAGGCCTTGCAATGCCTCGCCGTGCAATCTGTCACGATTGCTTTCGGCAGCGCTGGGATCCGCCGCTAGATCTGCAGTTTCGTCTCCTTTCCAGGTCAGAACCGCACGGCACTCGCAACCATCACGGCTGGACCCGCATTGTCATCAAAGCCCACCCAGTCGGTCGCACGCCATGTGCCCTCCACCGAGAGTTGCCAATATGGCGTCACACTCCACATCACGTTCGCGTAGGCCGTCTGGTTGTTCTGGATATAGCCAAGAGTGAGATCGTCGCTTGAGACGTGGTCGATGCCATAACCCAAGTGGGAGACGACGTCGGGCGACCAGGCATATGCGAGTTCTCCCCAGCCGCCATAGCAGGAGATTGGTTCGAGCGAAGACAGCAACAGCGGATTGGGCTGCACGCTGATCTGCTGGATGCAGCCGAGATAATTGCCGAGCGCTTCACCTGCATAGGCTTCGCCCTGAATGCCGAACCGGTTACCGATGCGTATACCCGCGCCGGCCGCTACGCCCCAGACGTTGCTCACCACCGGGTCCTGCCTTCCCGCATAGCTCCGGAACTGGCCGTAGACGCCGGACAGTTCCAGGGCCAGTCCGGGCCACGGCAGCAGCGCTGACGCTTCGGCCGGACCGCTGTTCCATTTCACGACGGATTCGATGTTGGGAATGCCATTGTCCTCGTAGTTGGTGTCCTGCCCTGTAAGGTCGTTGACGATGGTGCTGAACGGTTCGGCAATCGCAGCGCCGATGGTCAATTGCCCCGTCTCGCCAGTCGTGAAACTGCGCTCGAGCCGCGCCTGCGCACGCTGCATGTTGCCCGGATTGCCCGACGCCGCGAGTGCCGAGATGCCATCAACCATTGTCGGGACACGCGGGCTGAACATATCGAGGTTGAGGCCCGCCGCCCCGTACCATTCACCGCTGTTGGCCCAGACATAGGCCAAGCCCGGCGTGATCCCATAGTCATCCGAGGTGATCGAACCACCACTGAACAGGGCCTGGAACTCCGCGCCCGTATCAAAGCCCCCGAGCCGCGGACCGCGCACAGAGGCTATCGCCCGGCTGTATTGCGCGGACATGTTGAAAGTGTCCTCTACCCCCGTCTGATCTTCAGGGGTGAGAAAGAAAACGGTCGCCGTCGGGAGCGTACGTTTCGCGCTGTAGATGCCGAGCGTGTGGAACAAGCCGCCCACTTCGAGCGAGAAAGGTCCGCCGCGCGCAATATGCACCAGGTGTCCGGGCTCGCCGCGGGTGTTGGCACCCACTCGTGTCGCCGCTTCGGAGGCGGTTGCTCCCATTTCCTCGTCTTCCGCCAGCGCAACATCATCCACCGTTGATGGGGCTTCTGGGGGCGGTGTTTCTGCAACAGGCCTTTCCGCCTTCGCAGGCGCGTTATTCCCCGCCACTGTGTGATCGAGACGCGCTCCGAGCTTTTCCAGAAGCTCTTTCTGCTCGTCGAGTTGCTTCTGTTGCGCCTCGATCATCTTCTGCTGGACGAGGAGCTGCTTCTCGAGCCTGCCCAGCAGTTCCGTGGCCAGGTCCGCATGAGCGTTTCCCGCCAAGACGAGTGCGAAGAATACTGCCACAAAAATGCTTCTCACGAGCGATCTTCCTGAGTTGGCGAACCGTGGAACAGGTCCGGATTTGAAGAAGGAATTACACTGCCGTCAGCGCGCCAGCTTGAAGACAGTCTTGCCTTCCCTGAGCGTCTCCATGACCTAGAAGTCCTTGAAGTCCTTGATGGCCATCGGATCGACATTCAGCAGCTTCTGGCCGAGTTTGACGAGGTCTGCGAACTTGCATGGTTCGAACGAGCACTTGGTGGTCTCTTCCTTGCATTTGCGCCCCCGGATGGCCAGAATTTTATGATAGATTTTTGCGCGAGTTGGGAACCTTGGCAAGACCAAACCATGGCAAATGGCATCGCCGGCCCGCCAGGCCGGTGATGTCTGCACATTGCTCACCGAGAAGGTCAGTTTCACGTTAATCAGGGCGTAATCCCCCCTGGCTTGAGCTGCAACGGATGACAACTGGGCCGTTCGCACGACTGTTGGATCGGGCGTTGCCAGGGCGCGCAGCATGTTGCCCAGATTGCAGGCGGGAGCGTGAAGCTGAAGTCGGAACGGATTGGCGGCAAATGTGCGGCTAGACTGGAGGGTCCAATTGACGGCGCCCTTACCCTCTCTGGTCCATTGCTCGCAGATGCCACGCCCGTTGCAGAAGGCGACGATATTCTCCGGAGGTCCCGACAGGTTGGTGACAATGAAGCCAAGCGAAAGTCGGCGCGCTCGGTGGCGAGGTTGACGGACGCGCTCTCGACACCGGGAACGGCGGCAATCGCCTTCTCGACCCGCTACACGCAGGACGCGCAGGTCATGCCCGTGATGGGGAAGCTCTGGAGCGGCGGGGCGGCGTTGGCTGTCGCGGCGGCTGGCATGGGCGGTTACTCCTCAACCATTCCGGCAGGCTGGGCCTTCCAACGATGGGTGGGTCAGGCCGGAACTTCAAGGTTTCAATGCGCCGGGCGGCTGTATGTTCCGGCATGGCAGGGTTTCGCGCAAGGCTTTGCCCATGGCGGGGTTTGGCCTTGCCACGCTGGCAAGCTCCATGTGACAGGATAGGCGAGCGTGCCGGACCGGAGATGGAGACATGACGATGATGAGGTTCAGCGTTCCCGACATGACTTGCGGCCATTGCGTTGCCACCATCACGAAGGCCATCAGGACCCTCGACGCGTCGGCGGAGGTGAAGGCCGATCTTGGCAGCAGGACCGTGACGGTGGAGACCTCAGCCCCCGCCCCTGCGGTGGCCAAGGCGCTGGAGGATGCGGGCTATCCGAACGCCGGAGCCTGACGGGCCTCTCGTGCTTTCTGTTTCACCCGGCTGAAACTTCGGCTAGCTTCTGGACAACACAGCGGAGTTCCCGTGCAGCAAGACGAGTCCCCAGATTCCCCAACATCCGGAAAGGGCAAGGCTGCAAAGCCCAGCCGCCTGTCCGATATCGTGAAGTCAATGGACACCGGATCCGGCACGACGATCGGTGAACTGGTCGATTCGCTGGGCGAGCGGGCATTTGGCGCGCTGATGTTCATCTTTGCCGTGCCCAACATCCTGCCCACGCCGCCCGGCACCTCATCGATTCTCGGGCTTCCGCTGGTGATCCTCACCTGGCAGGTGCTGATCGGGCGTCAGTCGCTGTGGCTTCCGTCGATCGTGCGCCAGCGCCACATCTCGCGCGATCTCATCGCCACCTTCGTCTCCAAGGTGACGCCCGCGATGGCGCGGATCGAGCGCATCCTGCGGCCAAGGCTTGGCTTCCTGGTAAGCTCGGACGCTGCCGAACGGCTGATCGGCCTCGTCACCTTCCCCCTTGCCATCGTACTGTTCATGCCGATTCCGCTGGGCAACATGCTGCCCGCGGCGGCAATCGCACTGATTGCACTGGGACTGGCCGAGCGCGACGGTCTGGCCGTGGCCATCGGCTATGTGCTGTCGCTGGCCTCCGTGGCGGTTCTCGTGGCCATCTCCTCAGCCCTTTATATCGCCGTGGTGGCCTTCTTCCGGGCGCTGCTCGGCATGTAAGTGCGGGGCAAGCTTCCCCTCACCCCCCATTCCTGCTATCCGGCGCCTTCCCGCCTGAGCTGAACGAAGGAACTGCCTGACTTGTCCTCTCCCGTCCTCACCGTGATGACTGCCGCCGTCCGCAAGGCGGCACGCACGCTCCAGCGCGACTATGGCGAGATCGCCAACCTGCAAGTCTCCCAGAAGGGCCCGGGCGACTATGTCACCGCCGCCGACAAGCGCTGCGACAAGATCCTGCGCGAGGAACTGGCGAAGGCCAGGCCCGGCTATTCCTTCCTCACCGAGGAGACAGGCAGGGTTCCTGGCACCGACCCCGACCACCGCTTCATCATCGACCCCATCGACGGCACCATGAATTTCATGCACTCCGTGCCGTTCTTCGCCATCACCGTGGCGCTGGAGCGCAAGGATGAGCTGGTTGCCGCCATCACCTACAACCCGATCACCGACGAGATGTACTCGGCCGAGAAGGGCGGCGGCGCCTTCCTCAACAACAAGCGCATGCGGGTGGCGCAGCGCCGCGATATCCATGAGACGCTGGTGAGCTACGAGATCCCGCACAGGGGCGGCAAGGAACTGCCGCTCTCACGCGCCGAGATCTCGGTCATGCAGGCGCGCGTCGTCGGCATCCGCGGCACCGGCTCGGCGGCCCTCTCGCTCGCCTATGTGGCGGCGGGCCGTTTCGACGCCATGGTCTGCCGCAACATCAATTCCTGGGACATGGCGGCAGGCATCCTGCTGGTCAGGGAGGCTGGCGGCTTCGTGGCCGATCCCGACGGCGAGAAGAACCCGATGGAGACCGGCAACATCCTCGCCACCAATGCCGACCTGCTGCCGCAGTTCAAGGATGCGCTGGGCAAGGCGCGCGGAGCCTGAGGGGCAGTCATTGTTGAAACAGGCCGGATGAGGGCTCTTTTCTGGAGGACGACATGACCGAGCTTCACTGGAAATCCGCGGCAAAGCTGGTCAAGGGCTACGCCCGCAGGAAGTTCTCCCCCGTCGAGGTGGCCAAAGGCTGCCTCGCCCAGATCGAGCGCCACGACAAGACCTTCAACGCCATGGTGGCGGTGCGCCCCGAAGAGGCGCTGGCCCAGGCGAAGGCAAGCGAGAAGCGCTGGATGAAGGGCGAGCCGCAGGGTCCGGTCGATGGCGTGCCAACCCTGATCAAGGACCTTCTGCTGGTGCGCGGCTGGCCGACGCTGCGCGGCTCGCGCACGGTGGACAGGAACCAGGCCTGGGACCAGGACGCGCCGAGCGTCGCCCGCCTCAGGGAATGCGGCGCGGTGTTTCTGGGAAGCACCACCACGCCGGAATTCGGCTGGAAGGGTATCACCGACTCGCCCCTGACCGGCATCACCCGCAATCCGTGGGACCCCACGAAGACGCCGGGCGGCTCCTCCGGCGGATCCTCCGCCGCGGCAGCCGCGGGCTATGCGCCACTAACCCTCGGCACCGACGGCGGCGGCTCGATCCGCATCCCGGCGGGTTTCACCGGCATCTTCGGGCTGAAGCCGTCCTTCGGGCGGGTTCCGGCCTGGCCGCTCTCGCCCTTCGGCACGGTGGCCCATGTGGGACCGATGACCCGCACGGTGGAGGATGCCGCCCTGATGATGAACGTCATCGCCCAGCCTGACGCGCGCGACTGGCATGCGCTGCCTTATGACGGAACGGATTACACCGCTGGCATCGGCAGGAAGCTGAAGGGCATGAAGATCGCCTTCAGCCCGGCACTCGGCCATGCCGCCGTCGACCCTGAGATCGCCGGGCTGGTGCGCGCGGCAGTCAAGGTGCTGGAGGACCTTGGCGCCAATGTCGAGGAAAAGGACCCCGGCTTCGAGATTCCGTTCGAAACATTCCGCGTGCTGTGGTGGGCGGGCGCGCACGCCCTTCTCGGCAAGCTTCCAGCCGCGAAGAAAAAACTGCTCGACCCGGACCTCGCCGACGTGATCGCTGAGGCAAAATCGATTTCGCTCGACGACTACCAGGACGCCGTGCGCGAGCGCGGCCTGCTCGGCAGCAGGATGCGGCAGTTCATGGAAGGCTATGACCTGCTCGTCACCCCGACCCTGCCGATCCCCGCCTTCGAGGCTGGCCGGCTTGCACCGTCGGGCAATGGCGAACCGGGAAAATGGCTGAGCTGGACGCCGTTCAGCTATCCCTTCAACCTGACCCAGCAGCCCGCCGCCAGCGTGCCCTGCGGCTTCACTGCAAAGGGCCTTCCTGCCGGATTGCACATCATCGGCCGGATGTTCGACGACCGCAGCGTACTCCGCACGGCCCACGCCTATGAGCGGGCCACGCCGTGGCACAAGACACGGCCGCCGGGCTGCTGATCAGGCGGCGTGCTGATGCTCGAGCCGGGTGATTTCGTCCTTGAGCCTGAGTTTCTTGCGCTTGAGCGCGGCGATTTCGGCATCGGTCGAGGCCGGGTGGTTCATCGCTTCGGCAAGTTCGGCCTCGAGGGCCTTGTGCTTGGCGTGAAGCTCGCCAATGTGCGCTTGAAGACTCATGCGATCCTCCATCGTTGGTTATATGGATTACCCGAAATGATGACACAGAGTTGGGGGCTTGTCGAACCCTTGCAAAGGGCTTTAGTGAAGATTGCGAAAACTTAAACTGCGGGGCGGTAAGGGATCGGATGCCGAAGCTGGATGTCATCCAGGAAGTCAAGATGCGCACCGAGCTGCAGAGCGCGATCCAGCAGCATCGCGACCTCGACACGGCCATCGTCTCGCTCGAGGAGACGGGCACCGGCGACCAGCTGCAGCTTCGCCGCCTCAAAAAGATGAAGCTGGAGCTCAAGGACAAGATCCAGCGCATCGAGAACATGCTCATCCCTGACATCATCGCCTGAGGAAACGGACCACACGTGACAGCCACACCGCCCGTCGCCATCATCATGGGAAGCCAGTCCGACTGGGCCACCATGAAACACGCCGCCGATACGCTCGACCGGCTGGGCATCGCCCATGACGACCGCATCGTGTCCGCCCACCGCACGCCGCAACGCCTTTATGATTTCGCCACAACGGCACGCGCGAAGGGCTACAGGGTCATCATCGCGGGTGCGGGCGGGGCAGCACATCTTCCCGGCATGGCCGCGGCCATGACCAGCCTGCCGGTGTTTGGCGTGCCGGTCGAATCGAAGGCGCTGTCCGGCCAGGACTCGCTGTTGTCGATCGTGCAGATGCCGGCGGGCATTCCCGTCGGAACGCTCGCCATCGGCAAGGCTGGCGCAGTGAATGCGGCACTGCTCGCCGCCAGCGTGCTGTCGCTGTCGGACGCTCCCCTTGCGGAACGGCTTGACGCCTGGCGCGCGGCACAGACCGCCGCCGTGGCCGAGCGCCCGAAGGACGAGGCATGACCCGCATCTCCTCGCCCCTTCCCCCGGGCTCCACCATGGGCATACTGGGCGGCGGGCAGCTCGCCCGCATGCTGGCGCTTGCCGCAGCACGGCTCGGCATCAATAGCCACATCTACGCGCCAGAGGCAGACAGCCCCGCCTTCCAGGCCGCGGGGGCGAGGACGATAGCCGCCTATGACGATTTCGCGGCGCTGGAGGCCTTCGCCCGCGCCACGCAGGTGGTGACCTATGAATTCGAGAACGTGCCGGGCGACACCGCCGCGTTTCTCGACAGGCACGTGGCCGTGGCGCCGGGTGTTGCGGCCCTCAAGACGGCGCAGGACCGGATCGCGGAAAAGACCTTCCTTGCCGGCCTTGGCATTCCCGTCGCCCCCTTCGCGGAGGTGTCTGACCTCGCCTCGCTGGAGGCAGGCCTTGCCCGCATCGGCAGGCCCGCCGTGCTCAAGACCCGCCGCTTCGGCTACGATGGCAAGGGGCAGGAGAAGATCCATGCCGGGACGGACCCCGCGGCCGCCTTCGCCGGGATCGGGGGCCAGCCCGCCGTTCTCGAGGGTTTCGTGCGCTTCGATAAGGAGGTCTCGGTCATCGCCGCGCGGAGCTGGGCGGGCGAAGTGGCGGTCTATGATGTGCCGGAGAACCATCACGAAAACCATATCTTGAGGACCTCGACCGTCCCGGCGCGGATTTCGGCCGCCGTGGCGGAAAAGGCACGCGCCTTCGGCAGCCGGATCATCGAGGCGCTGGGCTACGTGGGGGTGATCGGGGTCGAGATGTTCGTCGCGGGCGAAGAGGTGACCGTCAACGAGATCGCCCCCCGCGTCCACAATTCAGGACACTGGACCATGGACGCCTGCCACGTCTCCCAGTTTGAGCAGCATGTGCGGGCGGTCTGCGGCTGGCCCCTCGGCAGCCCGGAGCGCCATTGCGATGCGGTGATGACCAACATCCTGGGGGATGAAATCAACCGCTGGCAGGAGCTTGCCGCCGAACCCCGGCTCCGCCTCCATCTCTATGGCAAGGGCCAGGCCCGGCAGGGCCGGAAAATGGGCCACTTCAACCGGGTGACCCCTCGACAGGCCTGAGACTCTATGCTAACTCGCCCGCCACATTCGAGGCTCGCAGGAGCCGCGCAGAGCAAATTCAACCTGTTTCAGAGGTAGCACTTGCAAGTCGTAGTCCGTGATAACAACGTCGATCAGGCCCTCAAGGCGCTCAAGAAAAAGATGCAGCGTGAGGGCATCTTCCGCGAGATGAAGCTCCGCGGCCATTATGAGAAGCCGTCGGAGAAGAAGGCGCGCGAGAAGGCGGAAGCTGTCCGCCGCGCCCGCAAGCTGCAGCGCAAGAAGCTGCAGCGCGAAGGCCTGCTGCCGATGCCGAAGAAGGTCGAAGGCGCCCCGGCGCGCGGTCCCCGCGCACAGTAAGCTCTCGACGACACCCGACTGATTGAAGGCCGCCTCCCCAGGAGAGCGGCCTTTCGTGTTTGGCGGATCGGATGGATGTCCGCCGGGGCCGCCCATCTGCCCGCAAGATCAATGGCTTGAGCATGATCTTATCGCAAAGAAAGTGGTGTCCACTTTTGCGGATCATGCTCTAACCGTTCACGGGTCTGGCGCCTCCCGGCTGGGTGGAGCGCTTCTGCCAATTAAGGCAGCCGCCACATTTGCCCTGAACTGGTCACAACATACCACAAACCGGTAACAGGACTGTCCCAACAGCGTACGGATCTTCCCGCAATAAACGTCACATGAACGGTGCGTTCAGTCCTGGTTCCAAGCGGACCCGGCAACGTGACCTGACAGAAGACACAAAGGGAACCTGAACATGATCCGCTACGCCTTCGTCCTGACCCTCGCACTTGGCGCCATTGCCGGTGTTGCCGCGGCAGTCGAGGCTTCCGCCGCCAAGTCCGCCCACGAATTGGCCGCCGCCGCCAACGTGACGGTGATCGAGAAGAACAGCCCATTCCCGGTGCTGGGCCCGATCGTCGTGGAGGAATGCGTGCGCGACGACTGTTCCGACCTCGCCTCCTGAGCGGCAGGCGCCGTCATTCAGGCCACATCAACACTTGAATACACATATCCCGATCACGATATATTTCTTACCCAGGCAGTACGTCCCCCCCCTCCCCTGCAAACTCTGCCTGCAACTGAACCCCGGACATGTTCCGGGGTTCTTTTTTTCAGAAAATCCGCAGGTGTGATGCGCATTACAGCCGCACTGGCGGAGGAACCGTAGAACGCTCCCATGACGAGAGCAGCCGGGCAAGACCGGCACCTACGGAGAAACGAAAATGACCCGCTACACCGCCATCCTGCTGATCGCCCTCGGCACCGCCGCCAGCGCGCTCGCCGCCATCGGCCCGGAGCAGCCCACGGACCGCGAGGTTCCCGGCTCCAACGTCACGGTGATCGAGAAGAATCAGGCCTTCCCCCTGGTCGGGCCCCTCGTGGTCGAAGAGTGCCTCACCCCTGACTGCAGCCACACGCTGGGCTGACGAATTCCCCCCCGGGCGGCCCATCCCCTGCAAACACCGGCCGCCCCAACGCAAGGCCCCGGGAGAAATCCCGGGGACCCTTTCAGGAACCTGAGGTTCCACCGCCGAAACCAATCCGCTGCACACCTGTTCTCTGGATCGGAGACAAGACGATGAAAACCCTGACCACTTCCCTTCTGCTCAGCCTGATGTTCCTGTCGGCCGGTGCCTTTGCCGGCGCCAGCCACAACACGCACCGCCCCCCTGCGGCCACGGCCCGCGCAGTGGTGGTCAAGCCGGAGAACGTGACAGTCGTCGCCAAGACCAGCGCCTGGCCGTTTGCCGGCCAGATCTCGGTCGAGCCCTGCAGCCTCCGCCGCTGCGTGGATATCTGATCCGCCGCTTCTGACCCCACTTGCGACCGGTGGACGTCCCTGCGCTTCCTTCTTGCCTGCTTCGCGGCACTCAACATCATCCAGGCGCCCTCTGCCGCGAACACTCTCCCTTCTATCTCTCTCCCCCTCAGGCAGAGAGGGAACGGTGAGGGGGCGATTAGGCTTGGAATCCATCCTTCGAGTGTGTAGGAAACCCAAAATTCGGGTTTCCCTCACATGCCAAAGCGCACCGACATCAAATCCATCCTCATCATCGGGGCTGGACCGATCATCATCGGCCAGGCCTGCGAGTTCGACTATTCCGGCACCCAGGCCTGCAAGGCGCTGAAGGCCGAGGGTTACCGCATCATCCTGGTCAACTCCAATCCGGCCACCATCATGACGGACCCGGACCTGGCGGATGCCACCTACATCGAACCCATCACCCCGGAAGTCGTCGCCCGAATCATCGAGAAGGAGCGGCCTGACGCGCTGCTGCCCACCATGGGCGGCCAGACGGCGCTGAACACCGCGCTCTCCCTCAACAAGATGGGCGTGCTCGAGAAATACGGCGTGGAGCTCATCGGCGCCAAGGCGGACGCCATCGACAAGGCGGAAGACCGCGAGCTGTTCCGCGAGGCGATGAAGAAAATCGGCCTCGACACGCCAAAATCGATGCTGGCGAACGCCTCCGATGCAAAGGACGCCGACAAGGATTTCTATGCCGCCGAGGTGGCGCGGCTGAAGTCCGGCGGTGGCGACCTCGAGGCTTTCGAGAAGAGCTGGGCCGCATCCGAGCCCGAGCGGCTGCGCAAATACCGCAACCGCGCCATGGTCGAGGCCTTCGAGGCGATGCTGGAAGTGGGCCTGCCCTGCATCATCCGCCCGTCTTTCACACTGGGCGGCACGGGCGGCGGCATCGCCTACAACCGCGAGGAATTCTTCGACATCGTGGAAAAAGGCCTCGACGCCTCCCCCACAGCCGAAGTGCTGATCGAGGAATCGGTGCTGGGCTGGAAGGAATATGAGATGGAAGTCGTCCGCGACACGGCGGATAACTGCATCATCGTCTGTTCCATCGAGAACGTGGACCCGATGGGCGTTCACACCGGCGATTCGATCACGGTCGCCCCGGCGCTGACGCTGACCGACAAGGAATACCAGATCATGCGCAACGCCTCGATCGCGGTGCTGCGCGAGATCGGCATCGAGACGGGCGGCTCGAACGTGCAGTTCGGCGTCAACCCGGCGGATGGCCGCCTCGTGGTGATCGAGATGAACCCGCGCGTCTCGCGCTCTTCCGCGCTTGCCTCCAAGGCCACGGGCTT
>CAIYXE010000565.1 GCA_903930095.1 uncultured Hyphomicrobiales bacterium | reverse complement strand
AGAAAAGGGCCGCACCATGGTGCGGCCCTTTCGCGTTCGATTGGTCTTTGGACTGTGCGCCTACTGTGTCACGTAGACCTTGGCGCCCAAGCGGACACGTTCATACAGATCGATCACATCGCTGTTCATCATGCGGATGCAGCCGGAGGAGACAGCTCCCCCGATCGAGCCTGGCGCGTTGGTTCCGTGGATGCGGTAGATGGAGCCACCAATATAGAGCGCCCGCGCGCCGAGTGGATTGCCCGGGCCACCCTCCATCTCGGCGGGAAGCATATGGCCCTTGGCCGCCTCACGCTCGATCATCGCCTGTGGCGGGCGCCAGGTCGGCCATTCGGCTTTGCGCACGATGGTCGAGTTGCCGGCCCACTGGAAGCCTTCCTTGCCCACGCCCACCTTGTAGCGGCGCGCCTTGCCATCACCCGTCACAAGGTAAAGCGCGCGCTCGGGTGTCTTCACCACGATGGAGCCCGGCGCGTAACCAGCCGCCGGCGCCCAGCGGATGTCCTCGCCCGTCGGCTCGTCGCGCTGCGCGGAGCCGGTCGATGCGGTCTGAAAGCCGCGGCGCGGCTTGTTGACCAGGCAATCGAGGAAGCCTTTACAGTCCCGGCGCTGCGCCGATGCCAAGGCCTGCGCCTTCCTCTCGCGCTGCTTCTTCGCCAGCGCCATGCGCTGCTCGCGCTTGCGGGTCTCGGCAGCCTGCTTCTCCTTCGCCTTGCGGATCTCTGCTGCCTTCTTCTCTTTCGCCTTCCGGGCCTCGGCGGCCTTCTTCTCCTTGGCCTTGCGGGCCTCCTCGGCCTTGCGCGCCTCCTCGGCCTTCTTCTTCTTGATCAGCAACTGCTGCTCCGTGGGCTTCGGCGTGGCGGCGGGCGCCTCCGCCGTCAATGCAAGCACCGGCATCGCCGCCAGCACCAGGAGCAAAAAGAACTTGCGCATTCCTATTCCTATCTTTCCAGAGTCCCGCAATGGCCGCCTTTCAGCAAAGTTCGCCGTGTCAGGCAATTGCATTTACGTTCATGTGACGTTCACCTATGCTCGGGCAAAAGCCATTCGTCCACTGCGCAGGAGCCACCATGCGATCCGTCCACAAGTTGTTTGCCCTCGCCCTCATCGCCTCAACAGCCCTCCCCGGCCTCTCTCAGGCAGAGGAGGCGCCGCCTGCGGTGCAGGCATTCCTCACCAATCTCGAGCGGCAGATGTCGGGCAAGCACGCTCATGAGGGCATCACGACCGACGGCAACGGCAACACCACGATCACCAATCTCACGCTGGCAGTGCCCGCCAACGGCGCTTCGCCGGGCCTCAACCTGAAGATGGGCGAGGCGGTTTTCTCCGGCATCAGCGAGCAAGGCCAGTCACTTTACCAGATCGAACAGGCGAGTTTCAGCAACATCTCGATCGAGGTGAGCGGCGAGAGCGGCTTCAGCATCTCCGTTCCCCAGTCCAGCGCGGAGGGCTGGTACATCCGCGCGCTGGGCGACAATCCCACGCCGGTGGATCAGCTGCTGGCCACGTCCTCCTTCGCCCGCAAGATCAGCAGCGGCAAGATCAATCTCACCGCCGGGGGCCAGGCGATCTCGGTCGACGGCGTGCAGAGCACGTGGGACGGAGATCCCAACACCGGCGCAGGCAAATTCAACGTGAACGTCAACAACATTGCCATTCCGGAATCAGCACTTGCGCTGGTGGACCAGGGCGGCCTGCTGAAGCAGCTTGGCTACACCAGCCTCAACCTCGACCTCACCACCATGGGCGACATGAAGCTGGACGGCGAGAAGGTGAGCTACCGCTTCGATCTCGGCATCAATGGCCGCGACATCGCGAAACTCAGCTTCGGCGCGGGCTTTGCGGATATTCCGCTGGCGGTCTATGCCCAGTTGCTGAGCGCCCACACCGAGGGCAAGGAGCCGGATTATGACGCCCTGCTGCCGCAGATGCAGCAGGTCCTGCTCAACGGCGCCAGCCTGCGCTTCGAGGATCAGTCGCTGGTGAACAGGCTGATGCCCATGGCCGCGGCCATGAACGGCATGGATGAAAAGACGCTCCGTGCCTCGATCGGCCCCATGGTGCAACTCTCTCTCGTGCAGTTCCAGAACGAGGCCTTCGCGCAGCAGGCCATGGCGGCGGTGAGCGCATTCTTCGCGGATCCCAAGTCCCTCACCATCACCGCAAAGCCCGCCACGGCGCTGAGCGTCGCACAGCTCTCCGCCATGGACCCGAACAAGCCGGGCGAGGCCATCACACGGCTCGGACTGACAATGACGGCGAACGACTGACCTACTCTGCCGCCTTGGGTATCAGCCCCGCGTCATTGGCGGGCGCTGAGACCGGCGGGCCCAGCACGTCCGAGGCATTCTCGGCGTCATGCATGTGCCGCCGGTCGCGCGCCACGTAGGAATAGACCGCGGGTGTGATGAACAGCGTGAACAGCGTGCCGATGGTCATCCCCGCCGCGATCACGACGCCGATGTCAAAGCGGCTCCTGGCGCCCGCGCCATCCGCGATAAGCAGCGGCACCACGCCGATTACCATGGCGGCGGTCGTCATCAGGATGGGCCTGAGGCGAACGGCTGCGGCCTCCTTGATGGCCGTGTTCTTGTCGTAGCCCTTGGTCTCCTGCAGCTTGTTGGCAAACTCCACCATCAGGATGCCGTGCTTGGCGATGAGGCCGATCAGCGTCACGAGGCCGATCTGGGTATAGATGTTGATGGTGCCCGAACCCAGGTTTATGGGGGGGTTGTTCATCATCGCGCCATTGACCTCGCCGAGGATGAACAGCACGAAAAGCGCGCCGAACACCGTGGCGGGCAGTCCGATGAGGATGATGAACGGGTCGCGGAAGCTCTCGAACTGGGCCGCGAGCACCAGGTAGATCAGCAGCAGCGCCACGGCGAAGGTGACGGCCAGCGTGTTGCCCTCCTTCACGAACTGGCGGCTTTCGCCCTTGAAGTCATAGGCCATGCCCTGCGGCATGATCTCGTCTGCCTTCTGCTGCAGGAACGCGATGCCCTCGCCGATGGTGCGGCCGGGGAAAGGCACGCCCGAGAGCATGGCGGAGTTCAGCTGCTGGAAGGTGGCGAGCCCGTTGGGCTGCACCGTCTGCGAGACCGTGGTGAAGGCGCCGAGCGGCACCATGGTGCCATCCGCCGCGCGCACCCGGAAGCTGAGGATCTGGTCGACCGACTCGCGCTCGGTGCGCGGCACTTGCGGGATCACCTGGTAGCTGCGCCCGTCCACCGTGAAGCGGTTGACGTTGTTGCCGCCCAGCAGTGTCGCAAGCGTCGCGCCCACGTCCTGCATGGTGACGCCCAGCCGGTTGGCGCGGTCCTTGTCGACGACCAGTTCCACCTGCGGCGTCTGGAAGCGCAGGTCGGCGTTGGTGAAGATGAACAGGCCGCTCTTCTTCGCCTCCGCGTCAAGCTTGTCCAGCACGTCGGCAAGCCGCGTGTAGTCGCCCGGATAGGTGAGGACGAACTCGACCGGAAGCTCACCGGCGCCGACCGGAATGGCCGATGGCGCGGTCGCAAAGATGTTGACGCCGGAGACCGACTTGAACTTGGGCTGGAGCTCGCCCATCACCGAAAGGTCGGAGCGGTCACGCTCGCCCCAGGGCTTGAGGATGAGACCCATGAAGGCCGACTGCGGGTTGGGAAACCCGTTGATGGCGAAGAGGTTCTGCTTCTCGGGAACGGCGAGCATGGTCTTGGTCAGCTCGTCCGTATAGGTGGTGAGGTAGTCGAGATTGGTGTGCTCGGGCGCCCCGACGAAGGCGAAGAGCACGCCCTGGTCCTCGGCCGGCGCCAGTTCCCGGTTGATGGCGTTGTAGAGCACGGCTGACAGGCCGATCGTCAGCACCGCAATCCAGGCGAAGACGGCGCGCTGCTTGATCGTGCCGTCCAGGCGGCGGCGATAGAAGCGCTGCAGGCCTCCGAAGACGCGCTCCACCAGCCGGCCGAACCAGGAGAGCTCGGCATGGGGCTTCAGCATCTTGGAGGTCATCATCGGCGACAGCGTCAGCGCGACGATGCCCGATACGATAACCGCACCCGCCAGCGTGAATGCGAATTCGCGGAACAGGGCGCCGGTGAGACCCGCCGTGAACCCGATCGGCGCGTAGACCGCGGCCAGCGTGATGGTCATGGCGATGACCGGGCCGGTGATCTCGCGCGCGCCCTTGATCGCCGCGTCAAAGGGTTTCATCCCCTCCTCGATGTGGCGGTGGATGTTCTCCACCACCACGATCGCATCGTCGACCACGAGGCCGATGGCCAGCACAAGCGCCAGCAGCGTCAGCAGGTTGATCGAATAGCCGAAGGCCACTAGCACCAAAGCCACGCCGATGAGCGAGAGCGGGATCGTGACCACGGGGATGATGGTGGAGCGGATGTTGCCGAGAAACAGGAAGATCACGACGATGACGATGAGGCCGGCCTCGATCAGCGTCTTGCCCACTTCCCAGATCGAGGCATTGATGAATTCGGTCGCGTCATAAGCGATGTCCGCCTCAAGTCCAGAGGGCAGCATGCGCTGAACCTCGGGCATGGCCTCACGCACCTGCGCGATGACCGTGAGCGGATTGGCGTCGGGCGTCGTCTGGATGCCCATGAATACGGCCTTGAGGCCGTCGAATGCGGAGGTCGAATTGTAGTTCTCGGGGCCAAGGTCGACGCTTGCAACCTGGCCCAGCCGGATCACCGCCCCGTCGCGCGTGGCGACGACGAGGTTCTCGAACTGCTCCGGCGTCTCCAGCGACGTCTGGGCGTTGATGTTCTGCTGGGTGAAGTCCGACTTCACCTCACCCGCCGCCGTGGTGAAATTGTTGGCGGCCAGTGCCTGGCGGATGTCGAGCGGGGTGATGCCAAGCGAGGCCATCTTCTCCGGATCAAGCCAGACACGCATCGCGAAGGTCGATCCACCGAGGATCTCGGCGGACGCCACGCCGTTGATGGCCTGCAGCTTGGGCTTGACCACGCGGTCGAGATAGTCGGAAATCTGCGGCGCCGACATCTGCTCTGACTTGAAGCTGATGTACATCAGCGCGAAGCCCGCACCCGTGGTGCGTTTCACCACCGGGTCGTTCGACTCCTCGGGAAGCACACCCTTGACTTCGTTCACCTTGGAGAGAACGTCCGCAAGAGCCCGGTCGGCGTCGGCATCCAGGCGAAGCTTCAGCGTGATGGTCGAGACGTTCTGGGAAGAGCGGGACTCGATGATGTCCACGCCCTCGGTCGAGGCCACGGCCTGCTGCAGGGGCGTGGTGATGAACCCCTTGATCTGGTCGGCATTGGCGCCGGGATAGACGGTGGTGATCTCGATCTTGGTGTCAGACACCTCGGGGAACTGGCGGATGGGCAGCTGGAAGATCGCCTGAAGGCCCGCCAGCAGGATCAGAAGGCTCACCACGGTCGCCAGGACCGGGCGCTTCACGAAAATGTCGGTGAAATGCATGCCGCTTGGCCCTTACTGGATGGTGTTCGTGTCGCGCAGCTTGAGGGCGATCGAATTGTCGATCACCACCTTGCTGCCCTGGTCGATCTTGTTCTGCCCGGCGGTCACCACCTGGTCTCCCGGCTTCAGACCGCTTTCAATCGCCACGCGGCCCTCGCGCACCGGGCCGGTCTTGACGAAGCGCCGCTCGATCACGCGCTCCTCAATCTCCTTGCCGTCCTTGTCGGTGGCCTTCACCGTGTTCACGACGAAGACGTTGTCGCCGTAGAGCGAAAAGGTCACCGCCGTCTGCGGCACGGTGATGACCTGCTCGGTCGCGCCCGCATCGATCAGCACGCTGGCATACATGCCGGGCACCAGTTTCTTGTCCGGGTTGGCGATCTCGGCCCGCACCGTGATCATCCGGCTGGTGTCGGAGACGCGCGCGTCGGTCGTGGCGATCCTGCCGGTGAAACTCTCGCCCGGGTAGGCATTGAAGATTGCAGTCACCTTCTGGCCCAGCGCGATGCGCCCATAGTCCGTCTCCGGCACGGTGAAATCGACGTAGACGGGGTCGATCTTCTGCAGCCAGACGATCTTCTGACCGGGCGCCAGATAGCTGCCGAGCGCGATGTCCTTGAGGCCGACGCGGCCGTCCCACGGCGCGTAGATGAATTTCTGTGCAATTTCCGCACGGCGGCGGTCGAGCGTGGCTTCAAGAACGCGCTTGCGGGTCTTCAGCGAGTCGAGTTCCGTGCGCGCCACCACGCCCTTGGCGGCCAGCGCCTCGCGGCGGATCAGATCCATGTCGGTATTGGCGAGTTCGGCCAGGATCGAACGCATGTCGGCCTCCTCGGTCTGGGCGTCGAGCTTCACGAGCAGCTTGCCCTTGGGCACGTCCTCACCCGACACGAAGTTCACTTCCGTGACGATGCCGCCGACCTGCGGCGTGATGTCGATGCCCTGGAAGGCGGTGAGCGTGCCGATGCCCGAAATCTGCGGCTGCCACGTGTCGGTGCGCGCCGCCTCGGCCGAGACCGTCTCAGGCGGTACGGGGGCGCCCAGAATAACTTCCGCCAGCATCTTCGGCTTGAAGTCGAATGCGTAGAAGGCGATGGCACTGCCCAGTCCGCCAAGGATCACGGTTGAGAGCAGGAGATAAAGAATACGGCGTATCATGTTGTTCGGGTCCCAGTTCTATTCTGCCGCCTGCTGCGGGAGAGCCAGCAGGAGTTCGGCCTTCTTTTCCTTCAGTACGCGGAGGCCTGCGCTCAGCACCGCCTCACCGTAATCCGCCACGAAGCGAGCCCCGGCGAGGGGCTGCTCGGCGCGTCGGCATTCATCTATACGTGCGAGATCGCCTTCGAGGTCAGCAATCTGCTTGTCAATCGCGGCCCGCATCAATTCGGGCGTGATATACTGCTGCAGCAGCATCTGGAACAGGAATTCGGACTTGAACTTGTCGCGCCCGGGCACGACCGAAATCACACGGGCCAGCGCATCGTGGCCCTTGGGGGTGATCGCATAGACCTTCTTGTCTGGCCTGCCGGACTGCTCCTCCGCCCTGACAGTGACCAGACCTTCACCTGCAAGTTGTGTCAGCGCGGGATAGATCGATCCGAAGCTGGCATCGATAAAGTGGCTGAAAAGCCCCTCCTCAATGTCCTTCTTGATCTCGTAGCCCGAAGCCTCTCCGGTGGAGAGGATGCCGAGGCAGAGCGTCCTGACGTTCATGTCAATTACGATCCGATATATTCCAGTTCGATAGATGCCGAAACGATATATATCGGATTGGAATAGCTTACAAGTCGAATCTGCCGCCAGTTCGGCCGGATGCCCCCTTGTGCTGGAAAATCCATCTGGGTATGAGGATCGAAAGGCGGAAAAAACGCCGCATAAATCATAATAAAAGGGTGGAACGATGGAGTATTTTCTCCAGCAGCTGATCAATGGCATCACGCTTGGGTCAATCTATGGCCTGATCGCCATTGGCTACACCATGGTGTTCGGCATCATCGGCATGGTGAACTTCTCCCATGGCGACGTCTTCATGGTCTCGGCGTTCATTGCCCTGATCGCTTTTCTGGTCGTCACCACATGGCTGGGGATTTCCAGCATCGCGGTTGCCCTCATCGTCATGCTGGTCGTAGGCATGGTGCTCACCGGCTTGTGGAGCTGGGTCATCGAAAAACTTGCCTACCGGCCATTGCGAGGCAGCTTCCGGCTCGCGCCACTGATCTCAGCCATCGGCGTGTCGCTCGTGCTCTCGAACTTCGTCCAGATCGCCCAGGACCCGCGCAACAAGCCCATTCCTCCCTTGTTCGACCCCTCGGCGGTCATCCCGCTCACCACCGGCGAGAACGGCTTCGCGGTGGTCCTCGCCTACAAGCAGATCGTCATTGTGCTGGTGACGGCCGTACTCCTCGCCATCTTCTGGTACATCGTACAGAAAACGTCTCTCGGCCGCGCCCAGCGTGCCTGCGAGCAGGACCGCAAGATGGCAGCCCTCCTCGGCATCAATGTCGACCGCACGATCTCGGCCACCTTCGTCATGGGCGCAGGCCTCGCCGCCGTGGCGGGTGTCATGTACCTGATGCAGTATGGCGTGATCTCCTACCAGGACGGGTTCATCCCCGGCGTGAAGGCCTTCACCGCTGCCGTGCTGGGCGGCATCGGGTCGCTTCCCGGTGCAGTCATCGGCGGGCTGCTGATCGGCCTCATCGAGACCTTCTTCTCCGGCTATTTCTCCCTTGCCTACAAGGACGTGGCTGCCTTCTCGATCCTCGCCATCGTCCTCATCTTCATGCCGCAGGGGCTGCTCGGGCGGCCTGAGGTGGAGAAGGTCTGACCATGGCGAACACAAAAGACTCCGCGAGCTCTTCCGTCCGCCACACGCTGATCGGCGTCCTCATCGTCGCGGCCATCGCACTCGGCCTGTTCGGCCCCCTGATCGGTCTCAAGACCGAGCAGAACATGGACAACGAGCTCGTCCTGCTGTTCAGGCCCTGGCACGCCCTCGCAGCCATCCTCGCCGCGGTGGTAGGCTATCTCATCATCAAGGCCGTGAAGGCGGCCGCGGAGAAGCGCGCCGCCACTGCCACCACCACCAAGCCCGCTGCCGCCCCCTCGGCGCTCGCAAAGGTCCTGGCGCCGGGAGGGCTTACCTTCGTCATCGTCTACCCGCTGCTTGTCATCCTGCTTGCGGGCGTTGGTGGCATCCCGAAGTGGGTCGATAATTTCGGCATTCTTATCCTCATCTACGTGATGCTCGGCTGGGGGCTCAACATCGTGGTGGGCCTCGCGGGCCTGCTCGATCTCGGCTATGTTGCCTTCTACGCCATCGGCTCTTACTCCTACGCGCTGCTGGCGCTGCATTTCGGCTGGTCATTCTGGCTGTGCCTGCCGGTCGCGGGCATTCTCGCGGCCTTCTGGGGCATTCTCCTCGGCTTCCCCGTGCTGCGATTGCGAGGTGACTACCTTGCCATCGTGACGCTGGCCTTCGGCGAGATCATCTATCTCGTGGCCAAGAACTGGAAGGACTTCACCGGTGGCGGCGCCGGCATCTCGGCGCCGCGCATTACCTTCTTCGGCATCAAGTTCGACGGCACGCCCGATGGTTTCGCCGCCTGGCTGTCCTGGCTGCTGAGCAGCATCACCACCACCTTCGGATTCGACCCGGTCACCATCGCGCCTGCGCCCTGGTACCGGACGGTCTTCCTCTACTACGTCATTGTCGTACTGGCGCTCATCACCGCCGCCGTGACGCTGCGGCTGCGGCGTCTGCCGGTCGGCCGTGCCTGGGAGGCGCTGCGCGAGGACGAAATCGCCTGCCGTTCGCTCGGCATCAACACCACCTCCACCAAGCTCACGGCCTTTGCTTGCGGCGCCTTCTTCGGCGGCCTTGCCGGCGCCTTCTTCGGCGCCCGCCAGGGCTTCGTCGATCCGGAGGGCTTCAAGTTCATCGAGTCGGCGATCATCCTTGCCATCGTGGTGCTTGGCGGCATGGGCTCGCTCTTGGGCGTAGCACTTGCGGCCGTGGCCATGCAGGGCGGCACCGAGATCCTCCGCGAGCTCGATTTCCTGAAAAACATCTTCGGCCAGGACTTCAAGCCGGAACTTTTCCGCATGCTGATCTTCGGCAGCGCCATGGTGATCATCATGCTCTGGAAACCGCGAGGATTCGTCTCCGTTCGACAACCAACAGCCTTCCTTCACGAGAAGAAGGCCATAGGTTCGGACAATGTGAAGGAAGGTCACGGCTGATGGCTGGCTCGTCGACTTCCCCAAGCGTGCTCTCCGTGGATCACCTGACCGTCCGTTTCGGCGGCCTGACCGCCGTGAACGATCTGAGCTTTGAGGCCCGCCATGGTGACATCACAGGCCTCATCGGTCCAAACGGTGCCGGCAAGACGACGGTGTTCAATTGCATCACCGGCTTCTACAAGCCGACGGCCGGCCTCATTACCATGTCCCATCGTGACGGCCGTTCCTTCTACCTTGACCGCATGCAGGACTTCCATGTCGCCGCCAGGGCACGTGTGGCGCGCACCTTCCAGAACATCCGGCTGTTTTCGGGCATGACGGTGCTGGAGAACCTGCTGGTGGCCCAGCACAATATGCTGATGAGGGCATCCGGCATGTCGGTTGCCGGCGTGTTGGGCCTGCCGGCCTATACCCGTGCCGAACGCGGCGCGAAGGAGCGCGCCGCCGAATGGCTGAACCGGGTCAATCTTTATGACCGCGCGGATGATGCGGCGGGCGACTTGCCTTACGGCGCACAGCGCCGCCTGGAGATCGCACGCGCCATGTGCACCGATCCGGTGCTTCTCTGTCTTGACGAGCCGGCGGCGGGTCTCAACCCCCGCGAGTCGGCCGAACTCAATGAGTTGCTGCTGTCCATCCGGGATTCCGACAAGACGTCGATCCTGCTCATCGAGCATGACATGTCCGTGGTGATGAAGATCTGCGATCACATCGTGGTCCTGGAATACGGCCAGAAGATCTCCGACGGCACACCGGCCGAGGTGAAGGTCGACCCGCGCGTCATCGCCGCCTATCTCGGCGTTGATGACAGCGAGATCGAGTCCAAGCCCGAAATCGCCGAACTGATCGCCACGGCGGGTGCCGAACTGCCGCATGGCGGCACCGGAGGCCGCCCATGAGCGCCCTTCTCTCCGCCCGCGGGGTCAAGACCTATTACGGCAAGATCGCCGCCCTCAAGGGCGTCGACATCGATGTGAACGAAGGCGAGATCGTCACGCTGATCGGCTCCAATGGCGCTGGCAAGTCGACGCTGATGATGACCATCTTCGGCGATCCACGGGCCCGCGAGGGAACAATCACTTTCAACGGCCATGACATCACGCGCATGCCGACCCAGGAGATCGCCAAGCTCAGGATCGCGCTGTCGCCGGAAGGCCGCCGCATCTTCCCGCGCATGTCGGTCCTCGAGAACTTGCAGATGGGCGCCACCGTTGACGGCTACGCCCATCTCGAAGAGGACATCGAGCGCGCCTTCACCCTGTTCCCGCGCCTGAAGGAACGCATGAACCAGCGCGGCGGAACGCTCTCGGGCGGCGAACAGCAGATGCTGGCGATCGCGCGCGCCTTGATGGCGCGGCCGAAGCTCCTGCTCCTTGACGAGCCGTCGCTTGGTCTTGCCCCGCTGATCGTGAAGCAGATCTTCGAGGCGATCCGCGAGCTGAACCGCAAGGAAGGCCTCAGCGTCTTCCTTGTCGAGCAGAACGCCTTCCATGCCCTCAAACTCGCCCACCGCGCCTATGTGATGGTGAACGGGCTCGTCACCATGAGCGGCACCGGGGAAGAGTTGCTAAAGCGCCCGGAGGTTCGCGCCGCCTACCTCGAAGGCGGAGCGCACTAGGAGACTGCGATGGAAAAGACTTTGTGGGTCTACGTGCTGCTGACGCTGCTGTTTGGCGGCGGGGCAGCCATCCTGATGGGGCGCAGCTTCGCCCAGAACTGGCGCTCCGTCTGGCTTCTTGTCATCGCGTCCCTGGGGCTTGCACTCGGCGTCCGCTTCCTGCACTTCGCGCTGTTCGAGGAACAGCTGCTCACCACACTGGGTTATGCAGCAGATGCTGTGACCATCATCGTGCTGGCGCTTTTCGGCTTCCGCTGGAAACGCGCCCAGCAAATGACCACCCAATACTACTGGTTGTATGAGCGCACCGGTCCACTAACCTGGCGCAGCAAAAGCTGATCCGGCCGGCCGGCAGTTCGTCACGAAAACGGATGACATAACCTTGGTTTGGCGCAAATATGCCAGCCAAGGCGGTGCGTCCGCTGACAGGGCCCCAAGTGGGGCTCCCACGATAAAGACGATAGGGAGAACTGAATGAAAAAGAACTGGATTACGGGCGTTGTCGCCGCAGCAAGCATGCTGCTGGCCACATCTGCCTATGCCGAGACGCTGAAGATCGGCCTCGGCGGTCCCTTCACGGGTCCGAACGCAGCCTTCGGTGCGCAGATGCAGAAGGGCGCCGAACAGGCGGCCGCTGACTTCAACGCCGCCGGCGGCATCATGGGCATGCAGATTGAGCTGGTGCTGGGCGATGACGTGTCGGACCCCAAGCAGGGCGTGTCTGTCGCCAACAAGTATGTCGGTGAAGGCATCAAGTTCGTCGTCGGCCACTTCAACTCCGGCGTGACCATGCCGGCCTCCGAAGTGTACCGTGAGAACGGCATGCTGGCGATCACGCCGTCGGCCACCAACATCTGCGTGACCGACCGCAAGAACGGCCCCTGCGGCAACTGGACCGAAGCCGCTCCGGACCTGATGATGTTCCGCACCTGCGGCCGTGACGACCAGCAGGGCGCGGTTGCGGGCGATTACATCGTCAACAACCTGAAGGGCAAGGTTGTCGCCGTCATCCACGACAAGACCCCCTACGGGCAGGGTCTGGCTGATGCGACCAAGGCCGACATCAACTCCAAGGGCGTGACCGAGGCCATCTACGAAGGTATCAACGTCGGCGACAAGGACTTCTCCGCTCTCGTCTCCAAGATGAAGCAGGCGAATGTCGAAGTCGTCTACTGGGGCGGCCTGCACACGGAAGCGGGCCTCATCGTCCGCCAGATGCGTGACCAGGGCATGACCGCCGTGATGATGTCCGGCGACGGCATCACCTCCGACGAGTTCGCCTCGATCGGCGGCCCGGGTGTTGAAGGCACCCTCATGACCTTCCCGCCTGACCCGCGCAACCGCCCCGAGGCAGCCGAAGTCGTGAAGAAGTTCACGGACGCCGGCTTCAACCCCGAGGCCTACACGCTCTACACCTATGCAGCGATGGAAATCCTCAAGGCAGCCATCGAGAAGGTCGGCGCTGCCGACCCGGCGAAGGTTGGCGAGTACATGTACTCGGGCGTCACCTTCAAGACCGTGATCGGCGACATCGCCTTCGACAAGAAGGGCGACATCACCCGTCCGGACTACGTGCTCTACACCTGGAAGAAGCTGGCTGACGGCAAGATCACCTACGTCGCCGACTAAGCTTGGTGCATGACATGAACGGGCCCGCGCGATCCTGTCGCGCGGGCCTTTTGTTGCCCGCCCCGATGCTGCACTGGCTTGCGCAGCCGCCCGGTTTGGGGCAATGCGGAGGAAGTACATGACAAACGGCATGACACTGCGCATGACACTCCGCCACACAGCCTTCGCCCTCCTGGCGCTGATCGCCGCGGCGGGCCCGGCCCACGCCGAGATCCTGATCGGCGCAGCGGCCCCCTTCTCCGGCCCCAATGCGGCACTGGGCGAGCAGTTGCGCCGCGGCGCCCAGATGGCGGTGGATGACATCAACGCCACCGGCGGCATCCGTGGCGAGCGGCTTGCCCTGAAATTCGCAGACGACGGCTGCGACCCGCGAAAGGCCGTGGAAGTGGCAACGGGCTTTGTGTCCGACAAGGTCAGGGCCGTGATCGGGCACTACTGCTCCGGCGCCTCGATCCCCGCCTCCAAGGTCTACCAGACGGCCGGCGTCATCCAGATCAGCCCGGCCTCGACCAACCCCCGATTCACCGACGAAGGCGGCTGGAACGTCATCCGCCTGGCGCCGCGCGACGACGCGCAGGCCCTGGCCGCGGCCGGCTTCGTGCTCGACAAGTTCGCCGGCCGCCGGATCGCGGTGGCGCATGACGACCAGCCCGCCTTCGCAGGCCTCGCCCGGCGCTTCCGCGATGGGCTGCAGGCAAAGGGCGTTGAACCAGCCCTGACGGAGAGCTTCAAGGCAGGAACCAAGGACTTCAAGGACCTCGCCCAGCGGATCGCCACGGCAGAAGTCGGCGTCATCTATGTCGCGGGCACCTATGTGGAGGGCGGCCTCCTCGCGCGCGCCCTCAGGGCCGCGGGCTCCGGCGCCCAGATCGTCTCGGGCGATTCTCTTGTCACCGAGGATTACCTGAAGCAGGCCGGGGATGCCGCCGAAGGCACGCTGATGACCTTCACCTTTGATCCGCGCAGCTTTCCCGCCGCCCGCCCCGTGGTGGAGCGCATGCGGGCGCAGGAACAGAATGCCGAGGGCTTCACCCTCTATGCCTATGCCGCCGTCCAGGCGCTCGCCGCGGCGGCGGAGGCCACCGGCACGCTGGAGAGCGCCCGGCTCGCCGAATGGCTGCGCAGCGGCAATCGCTTCGACACGGCCGTCGGGCCGGTCTCCTTCGACATCAAGGGAGACCTGAAAGACCCCCGCCTCGCCTGGTTCCGGTGGATCGAAGGCCGCTATGTCGAGATCGATCCCGCCACACTCGCGCCCCCCATCCTCGACACCACACCCTGACGGAGCCCCACGGCATGCGCGCCTTTTTCGTCCAGATCAAATGCGAGCTCGGCAAGTCCTATGACGTGGCCACCGCCATCGCCGATGCCGAGATTGCGTCAGAAATCTATTCCACAGCAGGCGGTTACGACCTTTTGGTGAAGTTCTACCTGAAGGATGGTGACGACGTCGGCCATTTCGTGGCGCAGAAGATCCAGAACATACCGGGCATCCGCGACACCTATACGCTGATCACCTTCAAGGCGTTCTGAGCCGCACCCCCCTTCCGACACATCCCAAGAGGCGTCCGATGATTCCGCGCTATGCAGCCAAGGAAATGGCCCAGATCTGGGAGCCCCAGACCCGCTTCCGCATCTGGTTCGAGATCGAGGCGCATGCGACGGACGCGCTGGCAGCACTGGGCGTCGTGCCAGCCGAGGCCGCCGCGAAGATCTGGGAAAAGGGCAAGGACGCAGT
>CAIYXE010000564.1 GCA_903930095.1 uncultured Hyphomicrobiales bacterium | reverse complement strand
CCTGAAGACCGCGAAGATCGTCTGCAACGGTGCGGGTGCCGCGGCGATCGCTTGCGTGGAACTCATCAAGTCCCTCGGCGTGCCCAATGGCAATGTCATTCTGGCCGACTCGAAGGGTGTGGTCTTCAAGGGCCGGACTGATGGCATGAATCAGTGGAAGTCCGCGCATGCAGTGGAGACCGGGGCCCGCTCGCTGGCTGAAGCCCTCGAAGGGGCGGATGTCTTCTTCGGCCTTTCGGTGGCCGGCGCGCTGACGCCGGAGATGGTGAAGGGCATGGCCCCCAACCCGATCATCTTCGCCATGGCTAATCCGGATCCGGAGATCCTGCCGGAGGATGTCTTGAAGGTTCGTGGCGACGCGATCATGGCGACCGGCCGCTCGGACTATCCGAACCAGGTGAACAACGTCCTGGGCTTTCCCTATATCTTCCGCGGAGCACTCGATGTTCGTGCGCGCACCATCAACGACGAGATGAAGATTGCGGCTGCCCAGGCGCTGGCGGGCCTCGCGCGTGAGGATGTGCCGGACGAAGTGGCGGCCGCCTATCATGGCTCCCGCCCGAGCTTCGGGCGCGATTACCTGATTCCGGTTCCTTTCGACCCGCGGCTGATCTCGACAGTGCCCGTCGCCGTCGCCCGGGCTGCCATGGAGAGTGGCGTCGCCCGGCGCCACATCGCTGACCTTGACGAATATGCCAATACGCTTTCGGCACGGCTCGATCCGATTGCCGGAACGCTGCAAAGCGTGTTTGAGAAGGTGCGCGTAGCGCCGAAGCGCGTGGTCTTCGCCGAAGGCGAGGAGGACCGCATGATTCGCGCGGCGAACAGCTTTGCAAGCTCGGGGCTTGGCCGGGCCATTCTCATCGGCCGTGAGAGCGAGGTCGAGAAGACGATGGCGAGTGGGGCGCTGGAACTCCATGAGAACGTCGAGATATCCAATGCGCGCGTGTCCGACCGCAATTTGGATTACGCCAACTTCCTGTATGAGCGGCTGCAGCGCAGGGGATTTCTGCTGCGCGATTGCCAGCGCATGGTCAACCAGGACCGTAACGTCTTTGCCGCCTGCATGGTCGCGATGGGCGATGCCGACGCCATGGTGACAGGCCTTACACGGAACTTTTCCGTTGCATTGGATAACGTCCGGCGCGCCATCGACAACCGCCCAGGCCACAGGCCGATTGGGGTATCGATGGCGCTTGTCCGTGGGCGGACTGTCTTTATTGCCGATACGTCGATCCATGAACTTCCCTCCGCGGAGGAACTGGCTGACATCGCCCAGGAGGCGGCAGGCGTGGCGCGCCGCTTCGGCTATGAGCCGCGCGTTGCATTCCTGTCCTACTCGACCTTCGGATATCCACGTGGAGAGCGTTCCGAGTATGTGCGCAACGCCGTCGGCGTGCTCGACCGGCGCAACGTCGACTTCGAGTATGACGGCGAAATGGCCGCTGACGTGGCGCTCTCGCGTGATGCAATGGCGCTCTTCCCGTTCTGCAGGCTGACTGGCCCGGCGAATGTGCTCGTCATGCCTGCCGCGCATTCTGCATCGATCTCGACCAAGATGCTGCAGCAGCTTGGCGGTGTGACGGTGGTCGGGCCCTTGCTCACGGGCCTCGACCGCCCCGTGCAGATCGCTTCGATGTCCGCCACTGCGTCCGAGATCCTGAACCTCGCGGCCATCGCGGCTTATGACATCAATCGTTAGGCTGTCCGAAGTGCGCGAAATACCGCGCATTGATGGCTGAAACGGGAAGAATGATCAGCACGTCGATGGTATTGAACTGATGATCGATGACAGCCCCGTCGCCGATATAGCAGCCGAGCCGCAGATAGCCCTTGATCAGGGGCGGCAGATCCTTCAGTGCGCGCCTCGGGTCGATCTCGGTTGCGGGGATCCGTTTCATCTCAACGCGGCGGCCCGGCACAGCGCGCACGTTCCATTCGGGCGGCGGAGCAGCCTGCGCAAGGAAACTCAATGCAAGCGCATGTGCCTCAGGCTCCGTGCCATCGAGGCTGGCACAGCCGAGCATCACGTGCATGTCATGGGAGCGGACATAGTTCCAGATCCCCTGCCAGAGAAGTTCCACCACGGGTTTGGTGCGAAATGGCCTGAGAACGCATGACCGGCCAAGTTCGAGAAATCGCAGATCACGGTGGGCCCCGATCAAGGGAGCAATGTCGAATTCCCCTTGCGTATAGAAGCCGCCATTCGCCTCGGCCACCTCCTGTCGCAGCAGGCGATAGGTGCCGACCAACTCGCCGTCCGCCACGGTGATTGCAGCCGG
>CAIYXE010000563.1 GCA_903930095.1 uncultured Hyphomicrobiales bacterium | reverse complement strand
GTTTCTGTTGTGGTTCCCCTCCCCCTCGTGGGGAGGGGTGGGGGTGGGGGGCCTCCGGGCACAGAAGCTCACCCGCTCCAATGCTTCATCTGCCCGCGCCACCAGGTGCCCTGGCGCTTGATGAACTGCCGGGTCGCCGCCTTGGCCAGTTCCACGGCCTCATCGCGGCTGATCTCGCCTTTCAGGTGGCGAACGAGTTCGGGAACGCCAATGGCCTTCATCATGGGAAGCATCGGATCGCGGTGCATGACCGCCCTCGCCTCCTCCAACGCACCTTCGGCCATCATCGCGTCGAAACGGGACTCCGCCCGCGCGTGAAGTTCGGCACGCGGCACGTCGAGGAAGATGCGCTCGGTCTCCACACCTTCAAGGGGCGCCTGGTCCTGGCCTTCGCGCTGCCAGTCGAGGAGCGAGCGGTCCGTGGCGTCGATCACCTCCAGCGCGCGGGTGAGGCGCTGACGGTCGGCAGGTTGCAGCCTTGTGGCCATGGCGGGGTCGCGTGACTGCAACGCGGCATGAAGGTCGCCCGTGAAGCTGCGCCAGCGGCTGCGCACCTCCTCCGGGATCGGCGGCACAGGGGCGAGGCCCTGTTCAAGGGCGCGGAAATAGAGGCCGGTGCCGCCGGTGACGATGGGAAGGAGGCGCTGGGACCAGGCGGCCTCCATCTCACGCCGGGCCTCCGCGGCCCATGCTGCGACGGAATATGGCTGTTCTGCCGCCACATGGCCGTAGAGACGATGCGGCGCCAGGGCTTCGTCTTCCGGTGAGGGCCGGGCCGAGAGGATGCGGAGATCGCTGTAGACCTGCAGGGCATCGGCATTGATGATGATACCGCCCTGCTCCGCCGCGCGCTGCAGCGCCAGGGCGGACTTGCCGCTGGCGGTGGGGCCTGCGATAAGCAGCGCGCGTTTCTGGAAAATCGCGGTCATCATGGATTCCGTTCTCGTCCTCATAGCAGCCCCGGGCTCGCGTGCAATCGGCGCGGAGGTCGTGGGGCTGCTGCGCGAGCTGGGGGGCGGCGCACCCCACTGGCTGGCCGAAGGCGAGGCGTGCGAGGTGCCGGATTTCGAGCGGCTCACCGAATTCATGGTGGACATCCGGCGCTTTCCCATCGATGCCGCCGTGGTCTCCATCCACAACCGGCGCAAGCGGCTGCTGATTGCCGACATGGATTCGACCATGATCGAGCAGGAATGCATCGACGAGCTGGGCGAGATGGCGGGGGTGGGTGACCGCATCAAGGACATCACGATCCGGGCCATGCGGGGCGAGCTTGATTTCGACGGGGCGCTGACCGAGCGGGTGCGGCTGCTGAAGGGTCTCGATGCGGGGATCATCGACCGGATCATCCGTGAGCGGATTACCTATATGGCCGGAGGGGCAACGCTGATTGCCACCATGAAGGCGCATGGGGCGTATACGGCGCTGGTTTCGGGCGGCTTCACGCCCTTCACCGCGCGGGTGGGGGCGCATCTGGGCTTCGACGAGGACCAGGCGAATGAGCTGATCATCGCGGATGGGAAGCTCACCGGTGAGGTGGGGCACCCCATCCTCGGGCAGCGGGCGAAGGTCGAGGCGCTGCACCGCATCGCGGCGCGCCGCGGACACGAACCCGCGGATGCGCTGGCCGTGGGCGACGGTGCGAATGACCTCGCCATGCTGTCGGAAGCGGGCCTCGGGGTGGCGCTGCATGCCAAGCCCCATGTGCAGGAAGGCTCGCTGGTGCGCATCAACCATGGGGATCTGACGGCGCTGCTCTACCTGCAGGGTTATTCGCGGGCGCAGTTCGTGGGGTAGGAATATCCCCCTCGCCCCCACGCATGTGGGGGAGAGGGTGGGGTGAGGGGGTGGTTCCACCTGAACGATGTCTGAAGCAGCGGACTCGCGGAGGCACCCCCTCACCCCTGCCCTCTCCCCCGAAGGGGGCGAGGGGGACGGGCGACCTCGCCATGCTGTCGGAAGCGGGCCTCGGGGTGGCGCTGACGGCGCTGCTCTACCTGCAGGGTTATTCGCGGGCGCAGTTCGTGGGGTGACGGCCCCTCACCTACCCCAACTGCGTTGGGGCCCCCTCCT
>CAIYXE010000562.1 GCA_903930095.1 uncultured Hyphomicrobiales bacterium | reverse complement strand
CAGCCGCCCTCGGTGGTGTAGAGCGGGATGCGCGACTGCGCGCCACCCGCCATGCGGTGCAGCGGCTCGCCCATGCGGCGGCATTTCAGGTCCCACAGCGCGGTATCGATGGCGGCGAGCGCCAGCGAGGTAATCGCCCCCACAGTGGTGGCATGGGTGACGAAGAACAGGTCACGCCAGATGCGCTCAATCTCCATCGCCTCCCGGCCGATCAGCACGGGGCCCAGCGTGCACCGGATCAGCTCCATGATCGAAGGACCGCCGGTGCCGATCGTATAGCTGTAGCCGGTGCCCACCGCGCCATCCGAATCGTAGATGCGGATGATCGGCGTTTCCTGGCTGACGAAGGACTGGATGGCGTCGGTGCGCTTCACCTTGGGCTTCAGGTCCACCATCAGGGCTTCGACGCGGGTGATCTTGGCCATGGCGCTTCTCCTCAGTTCACGCGGCCGGCGCGGAAAGTGTCGACGGTGCGCATCACGCCGCGCAGTTCCGCGAGGCCCTTGAGGCGGCCGATGCAGGAATAGCCGGGGTTCACCTTCTTGCCGATGTCATCGACGATGAGGTGGCCATGGTCCGGCCGCATCGGGATTTCGCGGCCCTCGCGCGTCTCGATCTCCCGCAGGGCGGCGACGACGCCGATCATGTCCGTATCGCCGTCCAGATGTTCGGATTCGTAGAAGGATCCATCCGCCTCGCGCGTGGTATTGCGCAGATGGGTGAAGTGGATGCGCGGGCCAAAGGCCTTGGCCATCTTGACGAGGTCATTGTTTGGGTTGGTGCCATAGGAGCCGGTGCAGAGGGTGACGCCATTGGCGGGGCTCGGCACAGCATCGAAGAGCTTCTGTGTGTCGGCTTGCGTGGAATTCACCCGCGGAAGGCCAAAGAGCGGGAACGGCGGGTCATCCGGGTGGATGGCGAGCTTGACGCCCACTTCTTCCGCTGTCTCCGCGATTTCACGCACGAAGAGGAAGAGGTGCTGGCGGAGGCCCTCCACCGTGATGTCGCGATATTCATCGAGCTGGCGCAGGAAGCTGTCGCGGCTGTAGACCGTCTCGCGCGCCGGAACCCAGTCGATGAGGTTGGCTTCGAGCTGCGCGATCTTGCTTTCGGGCCAGGACGCCAGCCGCTTCTTGGCCGCCGCGATGCGCTCCGCCGGGTGGTCTCCTTCCGCATTGCGGCGCTTGAGTATCAGCACGTCATAGGCGCAGAGGTCCACCATGTCGAAGCGCAGCGCCGTGCCGCCATTGGCGAGCGGCCAGTCGAGGTCGGTGCGCGTCCAGTCGGTGATGGACATGAAATTGTAGCAGCACACCTTGATGCCCGCATTGGCCACGGCGCGGATCGAGGCCTTGTGGTTGTCGATCTTGGCCTGGAAATTGCCGGTGCGTGTCTTGATCGCTTCCGGCACCGCGATGCTCTCGACCACGTCCCAGGTGAGTCCCGCGCGCTCGATGATGCCCTTGCGGATGCGGACTTCGTCATCCGTCCAGGCTTGGCCGCGATTCATGTGATGCAAGGCGGAGACGATGCCGACCGCACCCGCCTGCTTCACATGCGCAAGCGTGACGGGGTCATCAGGGCCGAACCAGCGCCAGGTCTGCTTCATGAATGGGTGCTCCGGAAATGTTCGTAGGTTGCTCTGCTGCCCTTGCTGAACAGGCAGTCGAGGGCGCGCGTCACGGCGGTGCTGAAGGTTGCGTTTGCCGGCAGGTCGCGTCCGAAGATCTTCTCGACGGCGAGCAGGGCGGTTGCAAGCTTCCCGGCATCGCGGCCCGCCGCATCGGCACGTGCGCGGAGTTCATCGCGCAGGGGATCGCGCACGTCGATGGGCTGGCCCTTCTCGTCGATGCCGGTGACGTAGCGCATCCAGGCGGCGACGCCCAAGGCAAGCCCATCGATGGGGGCGCCTGCCACCAGCCGGTCACGGATCGTGCCGAGCAGGCGCTGGGGGAGCTTCTGCGAACCGTCCATGGCGATCTGCCAGGTGCGGTGGCGGAGGCCCGGGTTGCGGAAGCGCCGGAGCAGGGCCTGCTTGTAGCTTTCGATGTCGGCGCCGGGCGGCACCATCAGAGTCGGCGTCACCTCCACATGCATGAGATGCGCGACGTAGGAGGCGAGCGCCTCGTCCTGCATGCAGTCGGCAATCGTCTCGCGCCCGGCGAGATAGCCGAAATAGGACATGGAGGAATGCGCGCCATTGAGCAGGCGCAGCTTCATCAGTTCGAAGGGCTTGATGTCCGTGACAAAGGTCGCATCCCACGCGGGACGGCCCTGCGGGAAATCATCCTCGACCACCCAGTTGTTGTAGGCCTCGGTGACTACGGGCCATGCGTCGGTGAGGCCGGTCGACGCGGCGATGCGGGCACGGTCGGCATCTGTCGTGGCGGGCACGATGCGGTCCACCATGGTGGCGGGGAAGGCGACGGTGTCCTTCACATAGCGGCCGAGGTCGGTGCTGTTCAGGCGCGCGAGCCTCGCCACCACCTTAGCAACGGTGCGGCCGTTCTCCGGAAGATTGTCGCAGCAGAGCACGGTGAAGGGCGGAAGCCCCCGCGCTTTCCGCGACTTCAGTGCCGCGACGAGGAAGCCCGGTACGGAGCGCGGGCGGTCCGGGTTGGCGAGGTCGTGGATGATGTCGGGGTGCTGCTCGTTCAATTCGCCCGTCGCTGGGTCGTGGCAGTAGCCCTTCTCGGTGACCGTGAGCGAGACGATCTTCACCGAGGGCAGGCACATGGCCTCGATCAGCGCCTGCGGGTCTTCCGGTGCCACCAGCACGCCGCGCAGGGCGCTGATGATGCGGCAGCGCTCGCCCGCATCGTCACTCTCGGCGATGGTGTAGAGATAATCCTGCGGCAGAAGTGCATCGCGCGTGTCGGGTGAGCGCAGGCTGGCGCCCATGATGCCCCAGCGCCGGTCGCCGCCGCGCAGCACGGCATCGGTGTAGTCCGCCATGTGGGCGCGGTGGAATGCGCCGACACCGAGATGCACGATGCCGATGTCGATGAGGGCGGGGTGATAGGCGAGACTCTTCGCGGTTCTGATTGAGAGCCTTTCCATCACGCCGCCTTCCGGCCGTGGATCAGCGCCATGATGGCGGTGCTGACGCGTTCATAGTTGCGGTCGTTCTCGACCATGCCCTCGATGCGGTAGTCATCCATCACAGCAACGCGGTCGGCGACGTCCACCATTTCGGTCAAGTCCGAGGTGATGAGCAGCACCGCCGTGCCGCTCTCCGCAAGCTCGTGGATCAGGTCGTGGAGATAGGCCTTGGTCTTGATGTCGATGCCCACCGAGGGTTCGTCGATGATGAGCAGCTTCACCCCTGCGGCTATCCACTTCGCGACCGACACGTTCTGCTGGTTGCCGCCGGAGAGATTGCCGATGATCTGGTCGAACGACGGTGTCTTGACCTCGAGCTTGCGCAGGATGGGGCCCACCTTGCGCGCCACCGTGCCGTCACGCAAGAAACCGAGCGCGTTGGCAAGGCTCTTCCACACGGTGATGCCGGCATTGGCGAGCACCGAATGTAGCAGGATCAGGCCTTCGCCCTTCCTGTCCTCGCTCACATAGCCGATGCCGAGATCGAGTCCTTCCGCCACCGAGCCGATCCTGACTGGCTTGCCGCCGACGCGGATCTCGCCGCCGGTCTGCGTCGAGAGCCCTAGTACCGCCTTGACGAGTTCACTGCGTCCCGCGCCGACGAGGCCATAGAGGCCGAGGATCTCGCCCGGCCTCACGGAAAGCGAGACGTTCTTGTGACCCGCGGCGGAAGAATAGTTGACGAGCTCGAAATAGGGCGCGGTGCTGGGCTGCGGCCTTGGCGCGCGGCGGGAGATGCGCTCGGCGCGGCCGATCATCATCTTCACCACTTCATCGCGCGAGAGGGACTTGAGCGCTGCCGAGTCACAGCCGTTCCTGCCGTCGCGCAGCACCGTCACCGTGTCGCAGATGTCGACGACCTCTTCCAGCTTGTGGCTGACGAAGCCGATGGCGACACCCTCGTCCCTGAGCTT
>CAIYXE010000561.1 GCA_903930095.1 uncultured Hyphomicrobiales bacterium | reverse complement strand
CCCAGGTGCCCCAGTGCGGCACGAGGTTGGAGTTGGCGATCAGCACGCGCGGCGCATCCTTGTGGGTGCGGAAGATGCCGACGGGCTTTCCCGACTGGACGAGCAGCGTTTCGTCCTCTTCGAGCGAGCGCAGGCCCGCCACGATCTTGTCGAAGGCCTCCCAGTTGCGCGCGGCGCGGCCGATGCCGCCATAGACGACGAGCTCCTCCGGCCGCTCGGCCACGCCGGGGTCGAGGTTGTTCATCAGCATGCGCAGCGGCGCTTCCGTCGCCCAAGATTTGGCCGAGAGCGTGGTTCCGGTGGGTGCCTTGATGACGCGGCTGTTGTCGCGGCGGGTGGTCATGGGGAAACTCCTATTGCGAGAAGGTGCCGCGCGCGCTGGTGCGGTGGCGGCTGTAAAGCGCGTAGCGGCTGGCGGGGTAGGTAAGGGTCACCACGGTGGCGACCCGTCCGCGGCTCCAGGAGCGGCGGTAGAGGGCGAGGCAGGGCTCATGCCCCGCGATGCCGAGCAGGCGCTGCTGCTCCGGTGTGGGCATGGTGGCTTCGACCGTGTGTTCGAGCTCATCCACGGGCGTTGCGGCGAGCAGGACGGCGGTGGGCGTCGTCTGCGTGAAGTCGCGCTCCAGGAAATCCGGCACCACGGCGGGGTTCACGTGGCGGTCCTCGAGCTGGACGGGAACGCCGTTCTCCTCATGCACGATGACGATGTGGAACAGGCGCTTCAGGGCGCGGTCCTCGAATTCTGCGTTCAGCGCCGGGTTCGAGTCGACGGTGGCCTTGGCGATGACGCGGGAGGAATAGCGGTGGCCGCGCTGGGCGATCTCCTCCGCGATGTTGCGGAGCTCCATCAGGCTCGAAAGCGCGGGGGCTTCCTTCACGAAGGTGCCGACCCCGGGCACGCGGTTCAAATAGCCCTCGGCGGTCAATTCGCGCAGCGCGCGGTTGGCCGTCATGCGGCTGATGCGGAAGCTCTCCACCAGCTCGTTCTCGGATGGCACGCGGCGGCCTGCCTCCCATGCGCCTGAGCGGATGTTGTCGAGGATGTGCTCCTTGACCTTGGCATAGAGCGGCTGGGCCTCATTCATCACAGCATCCCCCGCACGATCTCGCCATTGTGGATCACGGCGGCGAGCAGGTTGAAGCCCAGCGGATAGGCGAGGTCGCCCGGGCGTTCCGCGTTCCACAATGCGATGTCGGCTTTCATGCCGGGGGCGAGCACGCCGCGATCCTTGAGGCCGAGTGCAAGGGCGGCATTGACGGTGACACCGCGCAAGGCCTCCTCCGGCGTCAGGCCGAAGAGCACGCAGGCCATGTTCATGGCGGTGAGGATCGAATGCACGGGCGAGGTGCCGGGGTTGAGGTCGGTTGCCACGGCGAGTGGAACGCCCGCCTGGCGCAGTGCAACGACCGGCGGGGCCTGCTTCTCCCGCAGGTAATAGAAGGCGCCGGGCAGCAACACGGCCACCGTGCCGGAGCGGGCGATGGCGTCCACCCCCTCCTGATCCAGATATTCGATGTGATCGACCGACAGCGCGCCGCATTCGGCGGCCATCTTCGATCCGCCGAGATTGGAAAGCTGCTCGGCATGGAGCTTCACGGGAAGCCCAAGGGATTTGGCGACATCGAAGACCCGGCGGGTTTCCTCCACCGAGAAGGCGATGCCCTCGCAGAAGGCATCGACCGCATCGGCGAGATTGGCCTTGGCCACGGCGGGCAGCACCTCTGTGCAGATGAGGTCGAGGTAACCCGCACGGTTCTCCTTGAACTCCGGCGGCAGGGCATGGGCGCCGAGATAGCTCGTCACCACATCCACGGGCCGCCATTGCGACAGCTCGCGGGCGACCTTCAGAATCTTCATTTCGGTGTCACGGTCCAGCCCATAGCCGGACTTGATCTCGATGGTGGTCACACCCTCGGCCAGAAGGGCGTCGAGGCGCTTCAAGGCGGAGGCCGCAAGGTCTGCTTCCGACTGGCTGCGGGTGGCGCGCACGGTGGAGGCGATGCCGCCGCCCGCCTTGGCGATCTCGGCATAGGACACGCCCGTCAGCCGCTGCTCGAACTCATGTGCGCGGCTGCCGCCATAGACGAGGTGGGTGTGGCAGTCGATCAGCCCCGGCGTGGCAAGGCGGCCCTCGCAGCCGGTGGCCTCATGGCCCGGAGGCGCCTCCGCGCGGGGGCCGATCCAGGCGATGCGGCCATCCTCGATCAGGATCGCGGCATCCTCGATCAGTCCATAGCCGTCCTGCATCGTGGCGGCCTTGAGGTTGGTGAGCAGCATGGTGGACAAGCCTCTTGTATAAGGTTGTATATACAGTATACTCGCCGCCATGCAAAGCCGGAAATTTCACTTCGCCAGCGCGCTCACCCCGGACGGCTGGAAATCAGACGTGACGGTGGCCGTCGGTGCCGATGGCATGATTGACGACGTCACCAATGGCGGGGGCGGCGAGCGCATCTCCGGCATTGCCGTTCCCGCCATGCCGAACGTCCATTCCCACGCCCACCAGCGCTTCATGCTGGGCCTCGCCGAGCGCGCGGGGCCAAGCGCAGACAGTTTCTGGACCTGGCGCGAGGCCATGTATGGCTTCGCACTCAGGCTTTCGCCCGAGGACTTGGAGGCCGTGGCCGCCCAGCTTTACGTCGAGATGCTGAAGGCCGGGTTCTCGGTGGTGGGCGAGTTCCAGTATCTCCATCACCAGCCGGATGGCACGCCCTATGCCGATCCTGCCGAGATGAGCCTCCGCTGCCTCACGGCGGCGGATCAGGCGGGCATCGCCATCACCATCCTGCCCACGCTCTATGCCTTCGGCGGCTTCGGCGGGCAGCCGCCGGTGGCGGGGCAGCGCCGCTTCATCAATGGTGCGGAGCGGTTCCTGAAGATCGTCGACCAGCTGTCTATACAGGTCGGAGCGCTTTTGCGTGTCGGCATCTCCCCCCATTCGCTCCGGGCGGTGACGCCGGAGTTACTGCGTGAAGTCATTGCAGCCCTGCCGCCGGATGCCCCCATCCACATCCACGTCGCCGAGCAGGTGAAGGAGGTGGAGGATTGCCTCGCCTTCTGCGGCCTCCGCCCGGTGGAACTGCTCATGCGGGAATTCGACCTCTCCGGCCGCTGGACGGCGATCCACGCCACTCACATGACGGCGGCCGAGACTGAGGCGCTCGCCCGCTCCGGCGCCATCGCCGGGCTGTGCCCCACCACCGAGGCCAATCTCGGGGACGGTATCTTCCCCGCCGTGGACTACATGCGCGATGGCGGGGGCATTGCCATCGGCTCCGACAGCCACATCACAGTGTCGCCTGCGGAAGACTTGCGCATGCTGGAATATTCGCAGCGCCTGCGCGACCGCACCCGCAATGCGCTCGCCGCCGGGCCCGGCCAGTCAACCGGCCGCACGCTCTATGAAGCTGCACTGAAAGGCGGTGCCCGGTCGATGCGGCAGCCGGTCGGCGCCATCGCCCCCGGCTTCCGCTGTGACGTCACCGTGCTCGACGCCGATCACCCGCTGCTTGCTGGGCGGACCGAAGACGCCGCGCTCGACAGCTGGATCTTCTCCGGCGGCAATGCGCTGGTGAAGGACGTGCTTGTCGCGGGCCGTCACGTCGTGAAGGACCGCCACCACATCCATGAAGAAACCATCGCGCGGAATTTCCGCGCCGCCCTGAGGAGGCTCGCCACATGATCGCCATCGGAGACCGCCCGCTCGACCTCGCCGACATCCGCGCTGCCCTGGGCGGCCCCATCAGGGTGTCGCTGCCGGAGGCGGCCCGTGCCCGCATCCTCCGCTCGGCGGAGACGGTGAAGCGGCTGCTCGCCACCGGCAACGCGATCTATGGCGTCAACACCGGCTTCGGCAAGCTGGCCAAGACCCGTATCGCGGCGGCGGACCTGGACCGGCTGCAGGTCAACATCGTGCGCTCGCATGCGGCGGGTGTGGGAACGCCTTTGTCAGAGGGCGCAACACGCCTCATCCTGCTGATGAAGCTCAACGCACTGGCGCAGGGCGCTTCCGGCATCTCGCTTGCCGCTATGGAAGCGCTGGCTGCGCTCATCAATGCCGATGTGCTGCCGGTCATTCCGGGGCAGGGCTCGGTTGGCGCTTCGGGCGATCTCGCGCCGCTCGCCCACATGAGCCTCGTGCTG
>CAIYXE010000560.1 GCA_903930095.1 uncultured Hyphomicrobiales bacterium | reverse complement strand
GACCGGGATTTTGCCTATCTCGAGATCAACCGCCAGCTGAGGCGGCTTCATCCCGAGATCGTGCAGCGCACGGAAGCCGGGATCATGGACATCGGCGGCGAGGTGGTGCGTGACGCCGCCACGGATCTCCTGACCGTCAATGGCGAGTTCACCGCCTCGGTCGTGCTGGCGCGAAGTCGGAGGACGGAGGCCGGAAGCCTCCGGTGGAAGATCCGGCTTGACACCAGCCTCTGCCCCGACATCACGGTGGCGGTCAGGCTCGATGCCGAAAACACCAGCGTCCTCGACTATTACCTCCTGCCCTGGCTGGATCTCGGGCCCCAACGGCTGAACATCGCGGAGAGCAACGGCATCTGGCTCGAGACCTATCGCTTCGACGGGCTTGAGGCGCTCTACCGGCTCGCCGCGCGCAGCCGCATCCGGAGGGCCGCATGAACAAGAGCGCAATCATCCGCGAGATCGAGATCTCCGCCATCGAGGTGCTGAACCCGCGCGAGAGGAACCAGAAGGTCTTTCACGAACTGGTCGAATCGATCCGTGTTCTCGGTCTCAAGAAGCCCATCACGGTGGCTGAGCGCGCGACCGAGGATGGCCAGCGCTACGTGCTGGTCTGCGGCCAGGGTCGCATGGAGGCCTTTCAGGCTCTGGGGCAAACGATGGTCCCCGCCCAGGTGATCGAGGCCTCGGACGATGACGCCTTCGTGATGAGCCTGGTCGAGAATATCGCCCGCCACACGCCGCTCACCCTTGAACTGCTCGAGGCCATTCGCAGCCTGAAGAAGCGCGGGCACAATGTCGCTGCCATTGCCCGCAAGACGGGCCTCAAGCCCAGATGGGTTGGCGGCATGCTGGAACTCCTCGAAAAGGGAGAACAGAGGTTGGTCACGGCTGTGGAGGCCGGCCGCGTGCCGCTTGCAGTCGCCATGGCCATCGCCAAGGCGGGTAACGACGACCGCGAGATACAGGACGTGATGCAGGCGGCCTACGAGTCTGGTGAGATCCGTGGCAAGAAGGTCCTCACCGTCAAGCGATTGATCGACGAGCGTCGCAGGGTAGGAAAGGCCTATGGCAACAAGGGTGGCCAGAGGGTTGGCCAGAGGCTCACCTCTTCGGCACTCGTGCGGGCCTACAAGCGTGAGGTCGAGCGGCAGAAGATGCTGATCCGGAAGGCCGACATGGTGCAGCAGCGGCTCGCCTTCGTTTCCGGTGCCATGGGCCGCCTGCTGGCGGACGAGGACTTCCTGAACCTGCTGCGAGCCGAAGGTTTGACATCGATGCCCGCGATCCTTGATCCGGGCAAGAGCGGAGGAGAGTTGCGATGACGGAGAGGGTGCAGATCGGGTTCGAGGGACAGGCCATCGAGTTGGCCATTGATAAGCTCCTTCCCACCCGCTCCGTTCAGCCCGAGTTCCGGAAGACCCGCAAGTTCGCCCAGATCCGCTCATCACTTCAGGAGATCGGCTTGATCGAGCCGCTGATCGTGACGACGCCCGATCCTGCCTCGGGCCTCCACATGCTGCTCGACGGCCATCTCCGGCTGCTGGCCATGCGCGAGCTTGGGTTCGTCACGGTCACTTGCCTGGTCTCCCGCGAAGACGAGGGTTACACCTATAACAAGCGGGTCAACCGTATTGCCACCGTCCAGGAACACTACATGATCCTCCGGGCGCTCGAGCGGGGCGTTCCCGAGGAGCGTCTGGCGAAGGCCCTCGACATCAACGTCGCCTCGCTGCGCCGCAAGCGCGATCTCCTCGATGGCATCTGTCCCGAAGTCGAGGAGATGCTCAAGGACCGGCACTTCTCCGGCGACGTGATGCGTCAGCTGAAGAAGATGAAGCCGCAACGCCAGATCGAATGCGCCGACCTGATGTGCTCGATGAACAACTTCTCGATCAACTATGCCAGCGCGCTGCTGGCGGCAACACCGCCCGACCAGCTGGTGGAATCGAACCAGCCGAAGCGCTTCAAGGGTCTCCCCGCCGCCGAGATCTCGCGCATGGAGCAGGAGATGTCCCAGGTGCAGAGCCGCTTCAAGCTGATCGAGCAGTCCTACAGCAGCGACATGCTCAACATGGTTCTGGCGCGTGGCTATCTGAACAAGCTTCTCGCCAACTCCGCGGTCGCCAGCTATCTCCAGCGTCGGCAGCCCGATCTTCTCGAGGAATTCCGGACCATCGTGAAGATCACGTCGCTTGAGGACGAGCCGGAGGTATCAAGGGTCGCGTAGATGGGAGAACCGCGTACCCCGCAGCCTGGACGTCATTCATGCCATATGACAGGCTCGTTTTGACGGATCGCCCAGTTGAGCCACGCATCGAAGGTGGTGCGGAAGGACGTCTTCGCCTCTGGCAAGTCTTCGGCATCCCCGCTTCCATGCAGCCCGGCACCCGGCAGATAGGGGCCCGTCACGGTCCAGAGCCAGACATGCCTGCGACCACTCCGGAGCGTTGCGAAGATGCGGCCGGCAGTGTGGCCTGTGACAATCACCCGAAAATCATTCTCGCCGCTCCGGGCCAGATGCATGGGTTGGTCAATGAAGATGTGAGGGTTGAACCTGTGATGCATCGCGAACGTTGGTCTCACGGAGCGGCGCTGCCGCCGAGCCATTCCTTGAGCTTGGTCCAGCGCCGACGGCCTGAGACGTTCTTCACCGCGATGGCCACTGCCTTTGCCTGCCCGACGATGACGACCAGCTTCTTGCCGCG
>CAIYXE010000559.1 GCA_903930095.1 uncultured Hyphomicrobiales bacterium | reverse complement strand
CAAGGAAGCTACGGTCAAGCGCTATCACTACGAAGATCATGCCCAGTTCAGACAGCACCTTGACCACTTCATTGCCGCTTACAACTTCGGCCGTAGGCTCAAGACCCTCAAGGGGCTCACGCCGTACGAGTTCATCTGCAAACAGTGGACAAAACAACCTGAACGCTTCAGGTTCAATCCGATCCATCAAATGCCGGGACTAAACATCTAGAATAGGTCGTTCACGGCGTATGATTGTTCCGGGTGAGAGTACAACCGTGTGCGGTAAGCCCGGCAAAGAGAAGCACCGTAACCCAAGTCGCGGAGTACGTGAGCTCAAAACCCCTTCGGATTTCCCTCCAGTATGGTGCCGGTGCCTTCCTCCTCGCCGTCATTGATCCAGGTCACCTTGCCGCCGTCAAGCTTCACCTGCCAGCAGGTTTCAGCCTCTTCGTCGTACTCGACGCACATGCTGTCGCCATCGATGCGCCATTTGCCACTGAAGTCCTCTCCCTTGACCAAGCCATCAGGGTCGTAGAATTCCTCATAGCCACCGGATTCTTTCATGCTGCCTTTCACCGTGTTACCGGCAAGCGCCGCGTTGATTTCATCGCCGCTGGCGGTGCCGGCGGCGCCGTCCGCCACCGGTTCCGGCGTTTCGATGATCTCCAGGTCAATTCCGTAGTTCCGCGCCTCCTTGAGCGGCAGCCATTGCATGTCATGCGGGGGCGCCGACGTGAGATACACGATGGCGGACTGCGGCAAGGACAGCTGATTCAGATAGGCGCCCACCAGCGCGTTTCCCGCCCCGGTCTCGGTGGCCTGTCCATTGTTTTCGACATAGGCGGCGTGAAAGCCGATGCTGGCGTCAGGATGCGCGTAACGCTTGATGCCACCCAGCCAGGCGAGCCCGCAGGCCGAGGCGCATTCCTTGCCTGTATCCACGGCGGTGAGGAATTCCTTCAGCCTTATGGCCCTGCCGATGTTGAGCCCGGCCAGAAGGTTGCCGCCCGGGCTCTCGAACACCACCACGGCCTTATCCATATCAAGGGCGAGTGCGGTGAATTTCTTGTCGTCGCCATCCTCGAAGACACCTGATATCAGGATCGTCGGGAACACCTTGGGGCTTGCTGGATCAATCTCGATCTTGGCGCCATGGGATGGCCCGACGGAGCATGCCATCCACACCGCCGCGAGGGCCACGCCGGCTTGGAACCGGTTTCTAAATCCATTGTTCTTCATTGTTCCCTCTCTCGCCCAGCGCCATCGCCATTACATTCTTCAACCATTTGATGCCCGGTTTCCAGAGCAATTTGGCACGCGACCTGACGCATAGCACCGAAAAGCCACCCAGTGATGAACGTAGCTTTCGCGGGCGAGGAACGTGCTATCCGACATCCGCCGGATGAAGGTATCAACGGCGTCACAGATCGAGGCCGCGGGTCGGCGTAACTGTCAGACACCCCTACGTCTGACGATTGCGCCGTCAAGTTGGACAGAGGCCCGTCAGCCGCGCTCGATGGCAATTGCTTAGTCACGCGGCTGCGGTCAGTGGACTGGGCTAGCCGACGGTTTCGGCAAGAACAACCTATCAGGTTACAGATCTACATCCGGGATAGCCGGCTACATGGATCCAAGCAACCATACCCAGCCTCTCGGCCAATACCGAAGTGGCCAAGGCGATGCTCAATGCCTTGGGAGGATGGTCAGCTTTCAGCCGATATCTCGATGATGACGGCCTCGAGAACGACAACAACACAGCCAAGAGATCCATCTACGGCAT
>CAIYXE010000558.1 GCA_903930095.1 uncultured Hyphomicrobiales bacterium | reverse complement strand
GAACAATTCGCGCCGCCAGCCGTGGAGCAGCGGCACGTCCGCCGTATCGCTCTCGGCCACGGCATCGATGTCGGAGCTTGAGGCAACGAGCTTCGGCGCGATGCCCTCCTGCTCGCAGATGACCTTAAGGGCGAGCTTCAGCACCTCGGCCGCGGCCTGGGCGGCCTCGCTCATGTCGTCGCGGCCGTCGTCGGGCTGGGGCAGGGACTTGGTGTCGATCGCCAGCCCTGCGGCCACGGCCTTCAGCACCGCATCACCCAGGCGGGAATTGGCCATGCCCTTGGGCAGGGCGCGCAGCTGGTTCAGCGCCTCGCGCGTTTGCGGCGACTGAACGGCGAGCTCGGCGATGGCGTCGTCCTTCAGCACGCGCGAGCGTGGCACGTTCTTCTCGCGCGCCTCGCGCTCACGCCAGGCGGCAACTTCCATCAGCACGCCCAGCTGCTTCTTGGAGCGCAGCCGGACCTTGATTCGCTTCCAGGCATCCTCGGGCTCGGTACGGTAGGTGGCGGGGTTGGTGAGGATGTCCATCTCCTCCCTGAGCCAGTGCTCCCGTCCCGTCTTGTCGAGTTCCTGCTTCAGGCTTTCATAGACGACGCGAAGATGGGTGACGTCGGCCAGGGCATAGGCCAGCTGCTTCTCGCTCAAGGGCCTGCGCGACCAGTCGGTGAAGCGCGATGACTTGTCGATCTGCGCTTTGGCCAGCCGCCGCACGATCGCCTCATAACCCACCTGGTCGCCGAAGCCGCAGACCATCGCGGCGATCTGCGTATCGAACACCGGATGCGGCACGATGCCAGCCAGATGCACCATGATCTCGATGTCCTGGCGCGCGGCATGAAAGACCTTCAGCACGGAGGCATCGTTCATCAGCGCGAAGAATGGCTTGAGGTCGATGCCAGGGGCGAGGGGGTCGATCAGCCCGTGCTGCGTGCCGCCTGCAACCTGTATCAGGCAGAGGTCCGGCCAGTAGGTCGATTCCCGCATGAATTCGGTGTCGACGGTGATGAAGGCCTCTCCGGAGAGGGCAGCGCAGAGGCGGTCCAGCGATTCGGTGGTGGTGATCAGTTCCATTGGCGCAGGGAAGCGCGATCGCCGGGAGACGTCAATGGCTTGTGGAGAAATCTTCTCAAATCTTCATTCGGAAGTTGTTTCAATCGGTTAACGCACGTTTTGAAGGTATTGCTTTGATAACTGCCACGATGCCCGCGGCAATGCAGTTCACCTGCAATCATTCCCTTGACTTGGGCTGGCAACCCTTGCATAACGCCGCCACCAAACGGCCCGGGTGACCCCCGGGCTGATTGGCGTTTGGCCAAAAGCAAGCGGTTTGCCCTTTCCGAGGGTAATGCGGGGGAGTGTCCCGAGCGGCAAAGGGGGCGGACTGTAAATCCGCTGGCTTCGCCTTCGTAGGTTCGAGTCCTACCTCCCCCACCACTGCTTGGGGCCGGCGCCAAGATGGGTTGGGGAGTTCGGACACCGGTTTTCCGGGCGGGTGTAGCTCAATGGTAGAGCAGCAGCCTTCCAAGCTGAATACGAGGGTTCGATTCCCTTCACCCGCTCCAAAGTTTTGAATGGTGAATGCCGCTGAACGCGGCCAACAGGGTAGAGCGACGATGGCCAAAGAGAAATTCAACCGCGACAAGCCGCACTGCAACATTGGCACGATTGGTCACGTTGACCATGGCAAGACGTCGCTGACGGCAGCGATCACCAAGGTTCTGGCTGAGACGGGCGGTGCAACGTTCACGGCCT
>CAIYXE010000557.1 GCA_903930095.1 uncultured Hyphomicrobiales bacterium | reverse complement strand
GTGGGCCTCATGGCCATGGGCCGGCCGGGCTCCAGCACGAAATCATCGAGCGGCGGATCATCATAGCGATCGTTCCGCCGCAATTCGATCCGTGCACAGACGGATGAGCGGGCGGCCACCAGTGCATCCGCCGCCGTGCCGTTGTTCAGCATGGGAAAGAAGGCCTGCCCCTCGCTCTTGCCGCTGGGCAGCGCCCAGGCATGGCCGATGGCGATGGCGCCGTGCGTGTAGGAATGGGCACGGGCGAGGGCGGGAAGGGTGACGAGCCCGGCGAGGCTCAAGATCAGTCTGCGTCTTTCAATCATCATCATGTGGTTTTGAACGGCCTGCTGTGTCGCCAATGTGGCATTCCCCAGGGGCATAGGCACATCTTCCTGCCAGCCGCCGATTTTCCTCGCTTGACTCCGTAGCCGCGCTGTGGAACAAAATAGGAACATTCTGGATCATTCAGTCATGCGTATGGAACCGGCACAGCATGGTGCCCGGGGCGGGGAAACTTGCGCCGGTGTCACCCCTTTCCGTCAGGGCGATGATGTCGCACCCCTGATCGCGGCCCTGCGGGCGCACATCACGCGGCTTGAGGAGGGCCATGCCCGCTTCGAGCGCCAGCGCAGCAGGAGCGCGCCCTGGGTGATGGGCCTGCCCGAGCTTGACCGGCACCTGCCCGCGCAGGGCCTTTTGCGCGGCGGGCTGCATGACGTGTCGCCCCGCGCCCATGGTGACCAGCCCGCCGCCATGGGCTTTGCGCTGGCGCTGGCGCTGCGCCGCCTGTCAGACACGCAGGAGCGCCGCCCGCTGCTGTGGTGCCGGCTTGCCACGCATGAGCGCGAACATGGCAGGCTCTATGGCCATGGCCTCGAACGGCTGGGCCTGCCGCGCCATCGTTTCGTGACCGTGACCCTGCGGAAATCCGCCAGCCTGCTCTGGACCATGGAGGAGGCGCTGAAATCGGGCGCGGTGGCCGCCGTCATCGGGGATGCGGAGGCAGCCCATGCGGATTTGACCGTCACCCGCCGCCTGTCGCTGGCGGCGGCTGCTGGCAAATGCGCGGCCATCCTCACCTTCGCGAAGGCGGAAGCCGCCGCCACGGCCAGCCACACGCGCTGGACGGCTGCCGCCGTGCCCTCGCTGAGCCCGCCGCATGATGTGCAGGGCCCAGGAGCGCCCTGCTGGAGCATCGAACTCACCCGCGCCCGGGGCGGCCGCCCCGGCGCCTGGATTCTGGAATGGCATCATGCGCAGTCTCGTTTCTCTCTGGTTCCCGGATTTTCCCGTCGAACGCTTCATCCGGGCACGGATCAAGACGGGCCGGAAGCCGCCCACCAAGGGCCTGCCCTTCGCGCTGGTTGAAAGCGGAAAGTCGGGCCTGCGCCTCATCGCGGTCAATGCCACGGCACGCAGCTTCGGGCTCATGCGCGGCATGCGGCTGGCCGATGCGCGCGCGCAGCTTCCCGAACTTTTGACCGAGCCGCATGAGCCGGAGGAGGACGTGAACAGCCTGCTGGGCTTGTGCCGCTGGATGGAGCGCTACAGCCCCTGGGTCTCGCCCGATCCGCCGGACGGCATCCTGCTGGATGTCACCGGCGTTCCCCATCTCTTCGGCGGCGAGCAGCGCATGATCGCGGAGATGAAGACCAGGCTCGGCCAATATGGCTTCAGCGTGCGCGTGGGGCAGGGGGCCACCATCGGTGCTGCCTGGGCGCTCGCCCGCTATGAGGCAAAGGATATCAACGCCCTTCCCATCGAGGCGTTGCGCATCGACGGCGCGGCGGTGAAGACGCTGCGGCGGCTAGGTCTCAAGACGGTGGGTTCATTGCTGGCGATCCCCCGCGCCTCGCTCGCCCGCCGCTTCCGCGGCGAGACCATCGGCGAGAATGTGCTGATGCGGCTGGACGAGATGATGGGCGTGCGCGACGAGCCGCTGAACCCGCTGAACCCGCCCACCTCCTTCATGGCGCACCGCGCGCTGATGGAGCCGGTGATCCATGCGGAGGGACTGGAAATCGTTCTGGGCGGCCTCGTCAACCAGCTCTGCCGCGATCTCGAAGCACAGGGCAAGGGTGCACTGCGGCTGATCCTCAAGCTGTTCCGCACCGATGGCTCACGCGCCAATTTGCCTGCGGGCTTTTCCGCTCCCACCCATGACCCGCGCCACATGCAGCGCGTGCTGAAACCCAAACTCGAGTCCATCGATGCGGGCTTCGGTATCGATGCCATGACGCTCGAGGCACGCGAGACGGCGGCGACCCTGATCCAGCAGCATGGCTTCCTCGAGGAGGACAGCACGCTGGCGCTGGAACAGCTGAACGACCGCGTGCTGAACCGGCATGAGCAGCCCTTCGTGGCGCTGGAGGATGTGGAAAGCCACATCCCTGAGCGCGCCGAAATCATGAAGCCCACCGCAAGGCCTCTCAAGCCCCGGCCGTCGCGCGCCACACCCACAGCGCGCCCGCTCCTGATCTTCGAGGCGCCCGAGCCTGCCAAGGTGGTGGCCGCCGTGCCGGATGGCCCGCCGATGCGCCTCACCTGGCGGCGCGTCACGCGGCGCGTGGTCAAGGCGCAGGGGCCCGAGCGCGTGGCGCCCGAGTGGTGGCGCCTCACGCAGGGTGAGCGCCCGCGCGACTATTATGTGATCGAGGACGAGCAGGGCCGCCGCTACTGGCTCTACCGCGAAGGCCTCTATGGCGAGCCCGGTGAAGAC
>CAIYXE010000556.1 GCA_903930095.1 uncultured Hyphomicrobiales bacterium | reverse complement strand
CACGGTGAGCCGGAAACGCAAAAACCGGAGACGGATGCGCCGTGCCATAGGGGCCGGCCTGCTCCAGCAATTCGATCAGCTCCAGCGTCGCCGCACCTGCCGTCAGCGCGGCATCGATCGAGAGGGCGCGGTCCTGCGCGCCCAGGACCTGCGGCCCCAGCCGCTCCTCCAGGAAGCCGCGGAGGTCCACCAGCCGCTCCTTCAGCACGGTCAGGCCCGCCGCCATGGCATGCCCCCCGCCCTTCTCGATCAGCCCTGATTCGAAGGCCTCGCGCACCGCGCCGCCGATGTCGACGCCGGGGATCGAGCGGCCGGAGCCCGCGGCAAGCTTGCCTTCCCTGTCTTCCGCCAGCACGAAGCTCGGCAGGTTGAAGCGCTCCTTGAGGCGCGCGGCAGCCAGCCCGACGACGCCGGGGTGCCAGCCCTTGCCCGCGACCACCAGCACACGCGCCAGCCGCTCCTTGCCCAGCATATTGTCGGCCTGCACCATGGCCTGGTCGACGACAGCGAGCTCGATCTCCTGCCGCTCCCGGTTCAGCCGCTCGAGCTCCTGCGCGATCTGCGCGGCTTCGCCCTTGTCGCGCGTGGTCAGCAGCGTCAGCGCCAGCGCCGCATTGCCGATGCGGCCTGCGGCATTGATGCGCGGCCCAAGAAGATAGCCCAGCGCATAGGTATCCGGCCTGCGCTTGAGGCGTGACACGTCGGACAGACAGGAGAGCCCCACATTCTCCCGCCTGGCCATGATCTTGAGGCCTTGCGTGACATAGGCGCGGTTCAGGCCCTTCAGGGGCACCACGTCACACACGGTCGCAAGGCTCACCAGCTCCAGCCACTGCAGCATGTTGGGTTCAGGCCGCGCTTCGCCATACCAGCCCTTCAGCCGCAGCGCCTTGTTGACCGCCGCGATGAAGATCATGGTGACGCCCGCCGCACAGAGGTAGCCCAATCCGGAGGTATCATCCTGCCGGTTGGGGTTGATGACGGCATAGGCCTCCGGCAGCACCTCGCCCGCCTGGTGATGGTCCACGATGATGGTGGTGAGGCCCAGCTCCGCCGCGCGCGCCAAGGGGTCGTGCGCCATCACCCCGCAATCGAGCGTCACCAGCACGTCAGCGCCATTGGCCTTGAGCTGCTCCACCGCGCGCTCGGAGGGGCCATAGCCCTCGGTCAGCCGGTCCGGAATATGCACCGCGCAGGAAGAGCCCGTGGCCTTCAGGAACAGCGACAGGATCGCGGCAGAGGATACGCCGTCCACGTCATAATCCGCGATGACGCCGATCTTCTCCCCCGACATGATGGCATCCGCCATGCGTGCGGCACCCTTCTCCATGTCCTGCAACGCCGAGGGCTGCGGCATCAGCGTGCGGATCGTGGGGTTGAGGAAGGCTTCCGCCTCATCCACGCCAACACCGCGCGCCGCCAGCACGCGGCCCACGATCTCGGGGAGTTCATGGCGCTGCGAAATGGCCTCCGCCATGCGCTGGTCGTCGAGCCTGGCCTTCCAGCGGCGGCCCGCAACCGAGCGCTCGACATTCAGGAAGGCGCGTGGCTTGGCCTCGGCCGTCAAAGCCTCTCGATCCGGATCATCCGCGGGTGGGCCGCCACATGGCCGTCCTTCTCGATGCGGTCCAGTGCGGCGCGCATGGCGCTTTCCACCGTGTCATGGGTGATGAGGATGAAGGGAGCGGTTGCGCGCGGCGTGTCCTTCTCCGTCTTGCCGCGCTGGAAGATGCTCTCGATCGAGATCTTCTCATCCGCCAGGATCTTCGCCACGGCGGCAACCGCACCCGGCTTGTCGAGCAGGGAGAGCGCCACATAGAAGCCGCCCTCATGCGCCTTCTGCGGCGAGGCCTTGTAGGGTCTCAGGTCCTGTGCGGGCACGCCGAACGCCGGGCGGAAATTGCCGCGCGCAATGTCAACGACGTCGGAGAGCACGGCAGAGGCGGT
>CAIYXE010000555.1 GCA_903930095.1 uncultured Hyphomicrobiales bacterium | reverse complement strand
GCCATTAGGCTTGCGGCAGACATGGAGCTCGAAGTACGGATTGCATCTGATGACGAGGTGACTGCGGCCATCGAGCGGCTCGAGCAGGTTCAATCCGATGCAAGCGAGGTCACTCTCTCCACGCCAGGTGCCGAGGATGACGATACGCTGAAGGATCTTGCTCTTGACGCTCCAGCAATCGATCTTCTCAACCGGCTTTTTCGTGAAGCCTCCTCAGTTCGTGCAACCGACCTTCACATTGAAGCGGCGCGAGGACATACCACCGTCCGCCGGCGTGTCGATGGCCTGCTGGCCGAGGTGGAACGGCTCCCGGCCGCGCTCGGAAGGGCGGCAGTATCACGACTCAAGATTCTCACGAACCTGAATATTGCAGAGAAGCGATTGCCGCAGGATGGACGGGCACGCCTGAGAATCGGTGATCGGGACTACGACATACGTGCGGCCACGATGCCCACAATCCACGGTGAGAGCATCGCCATCCGCTTCCTCAGTTCCAGCACGCAAGCGCCGGACTTGTCTCGTTTAGGCCTTTCGCCTGCGAACCTTGAGCAGATCAAGCGAGAAATCGCACATACTCATGGCATGGTCGTGGTGACGGGGCCGACAGGAAGCGGCAAAACCACAACTCTGGCCGCGGCTCTCGGTTACATCAATGATCCTGCACGCAAGGTCGTGACGATCGAGGATCCCGTCGAATATCAGGTTGAAGGCGCAAACCAGATCCAGGTGCAGCCGGAAATAGGCCTCAGCTTCGCGCGCACGCTGCGCTCGCTTCTTCGCTTTGATCCTGACATTATCATGGTCGGTGAAATGCGCGACAGCGAGACGGCGGGTATTGTCGTCAATGCGGCTCTCACCGGCCATCTCGTGCTGACGACGCTGCACACGAATTCTGCCGCGGCAGCCGTGGTCAGGCTACTTGATCTCGGCGTGCAAGCCTACCTCATCGCATCGACACTCCGGTGCGTGATTGCGCAGCGCCTCGTGCGCAAACTCTGCACTCACTGCCGCGAGCCCTATGAGGCCTCTGCAGACCTTATCGCGCAGTTGCCCACGACAGTAACGGGCAAGGCCGCTCCGATCAAACTGTGGCGAGCCACAGGATGCAGCTATTGTGGCGGCAACGGCTACAGCGGGCGGGCGGCCATTTTCGAGATCCTGTCGGTTGACGACACACTCCGCCGCCTGATCAAGCCCGATGTATCCGCCGAGGTCATCGCCCAGCAGGCGCGCCTCTCTGGCATGACGAGCATGCAGAGTGATGGTTTCGCCAAGTGCTGCGCTGGCCTTACCACCGTAGAGGAGCTCGGCAGGGTTACGTCGGAGGATTGATGGCGCGCTACCAGTACCAGGCACTTCGCAGCAGTGGGGAAAGGGTCAGCGGAACCATTGAGGGCGCAGACCGCTCTCTCGTACTGAGCAGGCTCATCACGCAGGGGCTTCACCCAATCAATGTTGTAGAGCAGGACGATGCCGGCAGTGGCATTTCCACGCTCGCGGGGTCCGGCGGGCGGGTGAAGAGTGATGAGATCACCATGTTCACCCGCCAGCTTGCCTGGTTGCTGGACGCGGGAACGACCCTCAACCGCGCGCTGGAAATCCTCGCCAGGGAAAACTTCTCACCGAAATTCTCAGCCATTCTGTCAGTGCTGCATGCTGACATCCGCAAGGGCAAGAGCTTCCATGAAGCATTGGCGACAACTGGCATCTTTCCGCCCTTCTTCCTCAGCATGGTGGAGGTTGGCGAAGCGACAGGCACGCTCCCGTCCATTCTGGAAAAGCTTGCCAATGCCCGTGAGCACGAGCAGAAGGTCCACGGTAAGGTCATCTCGGCGCTCACCTATCCTCTGTTGCTGACGGTACTATCCATCGGTGTCGTCATGTTCATCATGGTGTCCGTGGTGCCGGGCATTAAAGACATGATCATGGGCAGCGGCGCACCCGTGCCAGAGTCGGCACGCTTCGTCATCGCCTTCTCCGACTGGCTCATCGCCAACGGCATGACAGCTACTGTCGGAATTCTCGTGGCACTGCTTGGCATCGCGCTGCTCTGGGAGCGGACCAGCCTCCCTCACATGCTACGGGAAATCGCCATGCGGCTGCCTGGGGTCGGCGGTCTGCTGATGAAGGCCGAGGTGGCGCAATTCTGCCGCATCCTGGGCGCACTTACAGAGGCCGGAATGACTCTACCGGCAAGCCTCAAGCTGATTTCGAAGACGCCCCTGACAACCCGGATTGTCGAGACCGCCAAGGCCATGGAGGTTGCGCTCCGGTGCGGTGAGGATTTCGTGGCGCCACTCGAACAATCCGGCGTATTCCCGTCTTTTCTTACGCGTATGCTGAGAGTCGGAGGCGAAACAGGTAACTTTACACCGAGTATCAAGCGGGCAACCCAGATCCTGGAGGACCAACTCGACCGCTACGTTGATCGATCTCTTGCCCTGCTTGGACCGCTCATCATTCTTATTCTCAGCGTGCTCGTGGGTTTCATCATCGTCTCACTCATGAGCGCCATCATCAGCATCAACGATCTTGCAATCTGACTTAACCAAGACCGGAGCCACTTTATGAACATCACCCAGATCCGGCGAAGATTTACGTCATCCCGGACAAGAAGCGGCACCAACGGAGAATCCGGGTTTACGCTTGTCGAGCTTCTGGTCGTTCTCGTCATTCTGGTGCTCATCGCGAGCATCATCGGACCGCGCGTCATCGGGTACCTCGGCAGTTCAAGAGCCAAGGCCGCGAATGTTCAGATCCAAAGCCTGGTGACGGCTGTTGAACTTTTCCGCATTGATGTGGGCCGCTATCCCACGGTGGCCGAAGGGCTTCAGGTATTGGTGAAACCGGCAGGCAGCACTCCCGGCTGGAACGGCCCTTACCTTGCAAAGGGTACCCTGCCGGCTGACCCGTGGGCGCGGGCCTATCTCTATGACATTGGCGGCCAGGGTGGTGCTCCCTTCCGCATCATGAGCTTTGGTGGTGACGGGAAGGAAGGCGGAACGGGCGAGGATGCAGACATCTCGAGCTAGTGGAAATTCCGGCTTTACACTGCTGGAGATACTCGCTGTTCTGGCGATCATGGCGCTTGCAACTCTGGCGGTGGCGCAGATCGGGCGGGGCACAGTAGAGACGGCGAAAGTCAGATCGTTTCTCATTGAGGCGGAAGCGATGATGCGCCAGGCACGCACATTGGCCATCGAGAGCCAGTCGGACCAGGACGTCATCTTCGATCCTGAAGGCAGATCGTTTGTGTTGGATGCGAGCGGACTGGTATTAGATATTCCAGCGGGCGTCTCACTTGACGGTATGCTCGCCCGCGTGCCTGAAAGTCGGGAGCATAAGTTCGTGATCCGCTTCTTTTCAACAGGAGGCTCGACAGGAGCCATGCTTCCCTTCTTTTTCCGCGGCCAACGATATGATCTACGGGTCAACTGGCTGACGGGGCATGCCGATGTGCGCCGCGTCTAGCTTCGCGCGGGAACGCGGTTTCTCGCTCGTGGAGGTACTTTGTGCGGTGGCGATCGCGGCATCAGCTGTCGCGGTCCTGTCACGTGGAGCAATTGGCGCTCTTGAAACCGCACGATCACTCGAAATGCATCAAGGGGCTGGCATCATCCTGCAATCTATCCTCTCGGATGAGCTTGCGGCAGAGACAACAACGGCCGCAACGCGGCAGGGCGAGTCAGGGCTATATCGCTGGCGGCTTGAGATCCTGCCCGATGCGCCTGCCTTCGCGAAGACGCTTCCCTCACCCTACCGCATATACCGGCTGACGGCGTCCGTCTCCTGGGGTCTCGGCGGCACGGCATCCACAACCGTCATAAAGATCTCGCGATGATGATGGCCACGCCGCACAGCAGGGTCATGGCCTCAGGCCGAAAGCGTGAAGCAGGCATCACACTCGTTGAAGTTCTGGCGGCGTTGGCTGTCGCGTCGCTGGTGCTTGTTTCCCTCAATCTCGCGATGACCACGATCGAGCGTAGCGTCGGGAAGACCCGTCAGACACTTGGCAACCAGGCGGCTGTCTCGACCGCGGCAGGACTGTTCGTACGGGATGTGTCCCGCATCGCCAAGATCCGCCGCGGTGGCGGAACACCTACAAACGGTTATCTTTTTGAGGGCAGCGCCCAGCAGATGGTCTTTCCAGTTACCGAGCGGCAGGGCCTTTCAAGCCGCGCGCTCTACATGGTTCGGATGCGGGTGAGTGAAGACCGTGGGATCGTGCGGCTCATTCGCGAGCGGACACCCTTTGCCGTCGGCAAGAGTCCGGGGACGAACTGGGACGATTCCGTTGTACTGCTTGAAGGAGCCTTCGATATTGCCTTCGCCTACCGCGCCCAGCGCTCGGGGTCGCGGTCATGGACGGATGATTGGAGTGGCGCATCGTCAATGCCCGAGCAGGTGCGGCTGACGATTGGCGATTCCGCCACCGGCAGGTTGCGGGCTCCGGTCATCGTTCAGTCTTTGCTGATAGAGGCGGAGATTGAGTGCTCTGCTGCCGGCGCTGAGTGCAACGGGCCGCAGGCGGAGCAAAACCAGTGACAAGGCGTGATCGCGGCATCGTGCTGGTGGCTGTGCTGCTTGCTGTCACGGTCATGTCCGTGATGGTGGTGGCTGTCTCGGCACTGGTGCGATCTGGCATTTCCAGCCAGAGGGTTGAAGCCAAGGTGCTTGCCACGCGTTATGCGCTCCTTTCCGGGCTTGAGGGCGCCGAGGCGCTCATCCTGTCGACGCCGCCAGAGGACCGGATGTTTCTGGATGCAACGGCTGAGATAATCGACGTTGGCAACGGAGTACGCCTGAGTGTTTCGATCCGCGATGCAGCAGGTCTGGCTGACATCAACCGTTCCGATCTCACGCTCATCGAAACCTTGCTGGCGGACAAGCTGGAGCCGATGGCGGCAAAAAATATCACCGGCCGCATTGCCAACTGGCGCGAGCAGGCCGAGGCGGGAAAAGACCTTGGCATGGGAACCACGGCGGCCAATGGCACAGCGCAGGAGGTGCTTGGAGGGTCAAAGGCGCCCATTATCTTCCAGGCCGTTGAGCAGTTACTCGCGATGACCGATTCTGAAGAAGCGCAGCCACTCGCAGCGTACCTTACGGTCTTCAATCCCACCGGACTGCTGAACCCGCTGGCTGCGCCAGAGGAAGTTCTCGCCGCCGTACCAGGGATGACCGGCGCGGATCTTCGCCTTATCAAGGATATGCGCAAGAGCCGCGCATGGCAAGCCGATCTGGGCTTCAAGGGTCTACTCGAGCGGCTGAAGCCTTTCCTGGCGGTTGGTCCGCCCTCCGTTTTCATAGTTGAAGTGGAGGTGCAGGACGGCCTTGGCTTGATCCGCCAGAGCCGTGCGGGCGCGACGATCCAGCTGACCGTGGACAGGCCACAACCATTCCGTACGCTTTGGATTTCAGATCTGTGATGAGGGAGACCACTCCGATGGTGGCACGGCAATATCTTTCGCCCTCGGGCGCATTGAAAGAGGCCGCGCAAGCAGTTGCAGCCCTGATGTCCGAACTCGGCGCGCACTGGACGATTTCCCGCAAGCCGGCAAACACGTTTCACATCGATCCGGCCTCCTCCTGTCTGTTGAAGGCCGTGGATGCGCAGACGGAAACTGTGTTGACAATCCCGGGCCGCCCTTTGGCAGCGGTCAAGGCCCTTGCGGAGAAACTTGGGGCCGATCTTCCAAAGGAGTGCGCGCTGGAGTTTTCAGCCAGTCTGGCTATCACCCATCACATGACGCTCCCCGCCGAGAGCCGCGACATTCTCGAGGCCATCGTGCGCAACAAGGTCGAGGGCCTGGCACCTTGGCCGTTATGGCAATGCGTGTTCGGCATGCGCACCAGATCCCTCGCGGGCGATCCAGACCATGTGAGGGTGGATGTGGCAGTGGTCAGCCGCATAATGGTCGATGAAGTCGCCGCGGCACTTGTGGCCGCGGGCTCCGCCGTCAAGGCAGTCCGCATCAAGCTGGAGGATGGCGATGAACTTCAGCTTAGTTTTGGAGGAGAGAGGGAAGCCGGCCAGGCGCAGCGCTGGGCAAGGCGGTTCGCCCTGGGCATCGCAGCAGTCTCCGGCGTAACCGCCATCTGCGGCCTGCTCCTGGTCTGGCAGGCATCACATGAACTGGCCCAGGACCGGGAGAAGACTGCTACCTTGTTAAGCGGCCTGCGCAACGCTGATCTGGGGCAGAGCCGCACCACCCGTCTCGGTGCCGCCGAGCAGCTCCATGATCAGCGACGTCATCGCGCGCCCGCCATTGCGGTGCTCGATGAACTTTCCCAACTGCTCCCGCAAGGCGTTTGGCTCGAGAGGCTGTCCATCGAGGATAGCCTTGTTACCCTGAGGGGACAGGGCACCGACATTCCATCACTCATTGCCATTCTTGAGCGCTCTGGCACATTCAGGGACGTGAATTTTGCCGCTGCAACGCAATTCAACGCAGAACTGAATTCCAACGCATTCTCGATCGAGGCCACACTCGAGCCGAACGACTCAGGGGGAACCGTACAGTGATGAGGATGTTTCTCTCCGCCATGGAAATGCTGCCGGCGGTTCATCGGCGAACGGCCGCGGATCCTGCATGACTGCTTCCAGGAGGGATCAATTGCCGGCAGCAACGCTTTCTCCGCGTGCCCGTAAAGGCGCTGTCATCGCTGCAGCTGGCATCATGCTGTTGTTGGCCATCGCGTTTTTTCCGTTTCTCTGGTACAAGCAGTTGCGTGACGAGCTTGCTATCCAGAAGGCTGAGCTCGCCCTGGTGTCGGCACGCGCAGAGCGGAGTGCAGGCCTCCGCACCAAAATCACGGAGGCTGACCGGCCCGAACGGATGTTCTTGCCGGGGACCACCGCGGGAACAACGCTCGCATCTTTCCAGAGCCTGGTGAACGGCGCTGCGGCTCGCAGCGGCCTCAACATTCTGCGCATGCAGCCGATGCCGTCAGACGAAGCGGCTGGCGCCTTTCCATATCGCCTTGCCGTCGATATGTCAGGAGGACTTCTCCAAGTGCGGAGCTTTCTGGCAGATATCGAGTCCGGCCTGCCGCTGATGATCGTCACCAGCCTCGAGATCATTCCCCGCTCTACGGAGGATCCCTATCGGTCCGACGATATTGCGGTATCGCTTCGGCTTGAAGCTTTTGGATGGAGGGATACGCCATGAATGGCCGTCTCGCATGGCTTTCGTTAGCCGCAGCGGCGCTTGGTGCCTACGTTTTGCTTCAGGGACCATTGCATATGCCTCTTCAGATGCTTGAGAGCGGAGGGAAGAATGATGGTGCGGTACCTATCGTGGCGCCCAACGCGTTGGGCCCAGGGCAGCCAGCAGAGCTTAACCCCCTTCACAGGCTTGTGGCGGATCGTTTCCGGGCCATCATTGATCGGCCGCTGTTCAATCCTGGCCGTGAACCACGCCCGATCGAGCCGCCCGCTCCACCTCCGGCTCCGCCCGTAGAGGCCCAGCCCACCGAGGCAGCGCCGCCCTCGGGGCCCAGTGCGGAAGATTTCAATCTTCTGGCAGTGTCCACCGGGCCCATGGGGCGCGTTGCAGTCCTGCGCATCGTTGCTTCGGGAGAGGTGCTCTACCTTCGTGAGGGTCATCTCATGGAAACATGGACGTTGCTGAGCGTGTCAGAGCGCTCCGTCGTCATCGGCACGGCAGAACACAATGTCACGATCAGCCTCTTCGAGGCGGCTGCACCCGCGAGTGAGGAGACAGCGGTCGAAGGAGAGGTGCCCACCGAGCAGGAACTATCCGAACCCGCTCCAGCGCCCGTCCCCTGAGCCGAGGCTGCCTCAGTTGAAGTTGAGGTTCTTCATCTTGTCTCGCAGTTCCTGCGACTCGCGTGCCGCATCCTCGCCGTTGCGGATTATCTTGGGCGTTATGAAGACGATCAGTTCAGTACGCTTTGCCGCATTGGACGTCGTACCGAAAACTTTCCCCAACACCGGCACCTTGTTCGCGCCCGGCACGCTACTGCGGGCTCCCTCTTCCTGTCCGCTGATCAGGCCCCCGAGGAGCACCGTCTGCTGGTCATTGACCGAGACCTTGCTATTGATGGCCCGCTGCGTGAACGTCGGATTCCTGAAAGCAGCGCTGCCTCCGGCGGTGAGCGCTTGGCCAGACGTCACGGCAGAGAGCTCCTGGCCAAGTTCGATTGTCACGACGCCATTGGCGCTGACGCGCGGCCTCACTTTCAGGATCACGCCCGT
>CAIYXE010000554.1 GCA_903930095.1 uncultured Hyphomicrobiales bacterium | reverse complement strand
GCACGATGAACTTGGGCTGGCGGTTCGAACCATCGAAGGCAAGGCGCGGAATGGTGTCGCCGATCTTCGGATTGGAGAAGCGGCGGTGAATCAAGTGATAGTAATCATCCAGCACCACGCCGGGCACCGGCGGCACGGTGGGCATGATCTCCTCGCGCTCGATCTTGGCGAAGAAGGCGCCCACCAGCGGATGGTTCATTGCATCATGCACGAAATGGATATCGAGCAGGCTTGCAGGGTAAGCAATCGCAGCATGGCCGCCGTTGAGAATGCGGATCTTCATGAATTCGAAGGGCGTCACATCGGAAACGAACTGCACGCCCGCAGCCTCGAGTTCCGGGCGGCCGTTGCAGAAGGTGTCTTCCAGCACCCACTGGATGAACTCCTCGCAATAGACCGGCCAGTTATCCTCGATGCCGAAATCCTGTGAGAGGAGTTTCCGTTCACGGTCCGTCGTCGCCGGGGTGATGCGGTCCACCATGCCGTTCGGAAATGCGGCGCTGGCGGCGATCCAATCGGCAAGGCCCCTGTCCCACAGGCGGGCGACACCTGACACCGCATTGCGCGCCACCACGCCATTGTGGGGGATGTTGTCGCAGGACATCACCGTGAAGGGCTTGATACCCGCGTCCCGCCGCCGCTTCAGGCCCAGCGCAATGAGGCCGAAGACGGTCAGCGGATCGTCGGGGTTCTTCCCGTCGGCTGCAATCTCCGGGAACTCCGGATTGAACTGGCCCGTGGCGGGGTCGATGAAGTATCCGCCCTCCGTCACCGTGATCGACACGATGCGGATGGCGGGATCGGCCAGTTGCGCCACGATGCGTGAGCGGTCCTCCGGCGGGATCATGCCCAGCATGGCGCCCGTCACCCGCGCACGGCTGACATTGGCCTCCTGCTCCACAATTGTGGTGAGCCAGTCCTGCGCCTTCAGCGCATCATGCATGGCGCGGTCAGCGGCCCTCACCCCCGTGCCGATGACGGCCCAGTCACGGCTCCTGGCGCTATTGAACAGCGTGTCGAGATAGACTGCCTGGTGCGCACGGTGAAAATTGCCCAAGCCGAAATGCAGGATGCCGGGCGAGAGATCGGATGCACGATAGTTCGGCACCGAAACACCGGGCCTGAGGTGGGAAAGAGTGGCGCGTGAAAGCGTGGTCATGTCAGCTCATCCAGTTTCCGCCGTCGACATTGAATGTCTGGGCAACGATGTATTCGGATTCAGGGGACGCGAGGAAGACCGCACAGCCGGTCATGTCCTCCACCTTGCCCATGCGGCCATAGGGCACCGCCTCGCCGACGAGGCGCTTCTTCTCGCCAATGGGCAAGCCCTCGTATTTGGCGAAGAGACCATCGACCACCGTCCACATTTCCGTGTCGATGACGCCCGGTGCGATGCCGTTGACGTTGATGCCGTGCTTGATCAGCCCCAGTCCAGCCGACTGGGTGATCGAGATCACCGCCGCCTTGGATGCGCAATAGACGGCGACCAGCGGCTCGCCACGGCGGCCTGCCTGCGAGGCGATGTTGATGATCCGCCCGCCCTTGCCGCGCGCCATCATGGACTGCGCCACGGCCTGCAGCGTGAAGAGCAGGCCCTTGACGTTGATGCTGAACACGCGGTCGTAGCTCTGCTCCGTGATCTCGCCGATGGGCGCCATGTCGAAGATGGCGGCATTGCTGACAAGGATATCGATGCCGCCCGCGTGCTGCTCCACCTCGGAGACGCAGGCGGCAATCGAGTCCTGCTTCGTCACATCGAGCCTGCAGGAAAAGGAGCCGTTGCCGATGCGCTGTGCCGTCTCCGCCGCTTCAGCCTCGAGGATGTCGGCAACACAGACGCGCGCACCCTCCCGCACATAGGCCGCCGCAATGGCCGCACCGATGCCGCGTGCCCCGCCGGTGATGAGTGCTGTCTTGCCCTGAAGCCGCATTGCAGTCCTCCTTCGCTAGAGAAAGCGCATGGCACGGTCAGCGAGCGCCATGGTCGGTGCGTTGGTGTTGCCGGAAGGCACGAAAGGCATGGCGGAGGCATCGATCACGCGCAGTCCTTCGATGCCGCGCACCCGCAGCTGCTTGTCCAGCACTGCCATGCCGTCGCCATCCGGCCCCATGCGGCAGGTGCCGACCGGGTGCCAGTTGGTCTTCACCGTGCGGCGGCAGTG
>CAIYXE010000553.1 GCA_903930095.1 uncultured Hyphomicrobiales bacterium | reverse complement strand
TCCAAAGGCAGAGGTAGACGAAGACGAACAATGTCGCCGTTTCTGTAACCTGCCAGACTGAAACGGCGCCGTATCGTAACTGTGTAGGCTTCCTCCTCGAGGAGGGAGAGGTTGGGCGGCGTATCATGTGGCGCGCCCCGCAATGCCTCTGCCATGAGCCGTCGCAGCATGCGGACCGACCGCTCAATCCAGATTGGTTCCCCTCTACTGAAGTGGAGATGCTTGATACCGTTGACGACCTCAACCGGGTCGAATAGCCGTTCACCACTGCCGTTCGTGCGGAATGGAAGACCCAAAATCACGCAGCGCTCCAGCACCGACACCGCCCGTTCCATATCCAAATGGCGCTCGCCAGCGACGATGGCATAGGGCGAAATCAGAAAGGCGATGATCCGGCCCTCCTCCACCGTCCGATAGCGCGGCCCTGTTAGACAGTTGCCGAAAGCAGATGCGACATCGCTGAGCATAGCCTGCGGCACATACCTCAATGTTGGCCTTGCTACCCGATCCGGGAGTGTGCCATGAATTTGATCAAGTCTGCCATTGCGTAAATCATTCATTTCCCGGTGGCAAGCCTTCTGCTTACCTCTGCGGATTGAGAGACGACGTATCCAAACCCAGTTGAGGGGCGTTGGACTTTTTCGAGATACAGCAAGTAGTATATCGAACATCCCATTGGAATTGATCGCGAATTCAATTAAAAACCAAGAAAGGTTCTTACTTCTTGACCGCCCCAGTGATCATCCCCGGCCTTGAGGCCAATAAATTAGCTCAACAGAGGCTTGGAAATGCCGCCGGGAAAATGTGTCAAGATAGCTTCAGAAGCAGCAAAGGGTTCGCCCTTCATGTGTGTTCTCCCGTGGGTTAATCTTCATGTCGCCACAAACGGGGCGATATCGCCCTGCTGCGAATTCGGGGGAACGATTGCTAGACTTTCGGATACTACGCTGGAGCAGGCTTGGAATGGCCCGCAGTTGTTATCCATTAGACGTTCGTTCGTGGACGGCGCGCCACTTCAAGCGTGCCGGAAGTGTATTGATCGTGAAGCAAGTGGAGAGATAAGTCTCCGAGTGCAATCCAACGCGCGTTTTGCTTCGACGCTGAGCGAGATTAGCGCAGCCAGCGAACCGCTTGCTCATGCATCTGCTTTTCCGATTGCTCTCGACTTGCGTTTCTCAAATCTTTGTAACTTCAGTTGTCGTAGTTGCTGGCATGGTGCAAGCTCAAGGTGGTTTTCCGATGCGCAGGCTATCGGACTTACGGCTGGCAGGTCAGCACTCATATCCAGCTTTGGTTCCGCTGATGCAGCCAAGGCACAAATTGAACCGGGCCTCGCGAGCCTCGAGTTCATCTATTTCGCCGGAGGAGAACCGCTGCTGCAGGAGGAGCACTACGCATTGCTCCAGTGGTTAATCGATCTTCGGCGAACGGATATCCGCCTGGCTTACAACTCGAACATGTCCGCTATGGCACTGAGGGACTGCTCCGTCTTCGACCTCTGGTCCAAGTTTCGCAACGTAGAGGTCGACGCGAGTGTAGACGCCGCGGGCGATCTTGGAGCGCTCATTAGGAAGGGCTTTGACTGGAATGTCTTTGTCGCCAATGTTCTTGCCTTGCGGAACAATGCGCCTCATGTGCGCCTCAGATTCGGTGTTACAGTGTCAGTGATGAACATCATGGCACTTCCAGAACTCTTCAAATCTCTTGAAAGCGAATGTGGCGCGAATGCTGGTGATCTTTTCCTCCATTCACTGCAAAGTCCTGCTTTTTATCGAACGCAGGTTTTGCCACTTGAGTTGAAGACGCACGTGGCCACGATGCTTCGTAAGGCCCAGATGGCAAGTGGAACGTCGGACACTAGTGACGATGGCATGGATAGGCTTATGCATCAAATCGAAAGTTTGATCGAATATATGAATGCAAAGGACTTATCCGGATTGAGGCCTCAGTTGGCTGAGCATACCCGGAGGATCGATAGTCAGAGACATGAAAATGGCTACGCTCTCTTTCCGGGGATCGCTTCATAATTTCATGGCGACAGACATGGTCTAGCTCCGCATTGGTCTGCGCGAATTAGAGATCCTCCCAATTGCTGGCGTTTGAACTGATAACACCCGAGAAGCCTTCCAACAGGCATCCACGCGTAGCAATTTGATACGGTCGAAGCTTAGGCGCTCCGCTACCATGGCAGCCCACAGTGTCAGGACGGGAGCGCGGTTTGACTTTATCATAACGAAACCCGTCGCGCGGCTGAGAAGCGCGGAAAGGTCTGTCACTTCAGTTGAATTCCTGGCGCTTCCATTCCACTGGAAACGGCTGCATCGCCCGCGCCATCGTCAGCCCCTCCGGCTGTTTTCCTGCCAGTATCGTCTTCACGATCTCCGGCGCCAGCAGCGTCATGCGCAGCACCCGGCTGA
>CAIYXE010000552.1 GCA_903930095.1 uncultured Hyphomicrobiales bacterium | reverse complement strand
TCGCGGCCATGATCGCGGTCCTCTTCGGGGCGCTTGGCATCACCGCCTTCGGACATCCGAGCCTCGATTTCCTGGTGAGGCCGTGGGCGATGCCGGATGCGATGGACCTGTTCCTGATGGGCGTCTGCGGCGTCATCGCGGCGGTTGCCATGTCGCTGCTCACCCACGCTTACCGTCTGGCGAACGCCAACCTTGTGACGGTATTCGAATACACCGGCATGCTCTGGGTGCCGCTCTGGGGGTTCCTGCTGTTTTCCGAGGTGCCCAGAATGACGACGGTGATCGGGACGGTGATCATCATCGCCGCGGGTTTCTTCGCGGTGCGGAACGCGCGTTAAGGCGCGATGCCTTCGCTGAGGATGCGGAAGTCGCCGACGTAGCTCTTTTGCGCGCCGGGGGCGGCGGCGACGCGGAGCCACAGGCCCTTGCCTTCGGCGCGGCCGGGGATGGCGAAGGTGCGGGTTTCGGCGGATTGCGGCAGGCTGAAGCTGATGACCGGCCGGCCTGATGCCTCCAGCTGGCCCTCGGGCAGCACGATGACGTCGACCGTCGTTGCCATGGCCTGAGGATCGACGCCGGCGGGGGGCACGTATTCGAGCGCCGTCACCGCCCGCGCCGCGCCGCCGTCGAACAGGACGAGGATGTTCAGCTCCTCGTCCGGCGCCTCGATTGCCAGGAACGTGTCGCTGGCGCCATCGAACAGGGTGGCGAAGCTGTAGCGGTTCTCGCTGCCGTCCTTCAGCGCGGCCGAGAAACTCGCATTCGCTGCGAGGTTCAGGGTCTCCGTCATGAGGGCGGGCGCGTCGGTCTTTGCATCGGTCTTGGCGACCGTCTCGTCAGGCGTTGGCTGGTCGAGTGCCACGACAACGTTCACCGGCTGCTGTGCCGCGGGCTGCGGGGCAAAGGCCTGATAGCCTGCGATGGCCACGCCAGCGATGGCCGCGAGGCTCGTCACCACGATATGGACGTTGGTGAGCTTCACCGCACTAGGCTTTGAGGATTGACCGTCCCGCATATGTGGCCTGAGAGCCCAGTTCCTCTTCGATGCGCAGCAGTTGATTGTATTTGGCGAGCCGGTCTGAGCGGGCCAGCGAGCCGGTCTTGATCTGACCGCAGTTTGTGGCGACAGCAAGGTCCGCGATGGTGGAATCCTCGGTCTCGCCCGAGCGGTGCGACATCACGGCAGAATAGGCCGCCTTATGCGCCATCTCGACGGCTTCCAGCGTTTCGGTCAGGGAGCCGATCTGGTTGACCTTGACGAGGATCGAGTTGGCGACGCCCTTCGAGATGCCGTCCTTCAGGCGCTTCGTGTTGGTGACGAACAGATCGTCGCCGACGAGCTGGTGGGTCTTGCCGATCAGGTCCGTCACCTGCTTCCAGCCGTCCCAGTCGTCCTCCGACATGCCATCCTCAATCGAGAAGATCGGATAGCTGCGGGCGAGCTTCGCCAGGTATTCGGCCTGCTCGGTGATCGTGCGCTTCCGGCCTTCACCCTCGTAGTCGTAGACACCGTTCTTGAAGAATTCGGTGGCGGCGCAATCAAGCGCGAGGAAAACGTCCTGGCCGGGCTTGTATCCGGCCTGCTCCACCGCCTTCATGACGAAGTCGAGGCCGGCCTCGGCGGAAGGAAGGTTCGGGGCGAAGCCGCCCTCGTCGCCGACATTGGTGTTGTGGCCTGCCTTCTTGAGTGCCGCCTTGAGCGTGTGGAAGATCTCCGCGCCCATGCGCAGCGCTTCACGGAACGAGGGCGCCCCGACCGGCATGACCATGAATTCCTGGAAGTCGATCGGGTTGTCGGCGTGGGCGCCGCCATTGATGATGTTCATCATGGGAACGGGCAGCGTGCGCGCCGAGGTGCCGCCGACATAGCGGTAGAGCGGAAGGCCCGCGGCATCGGCTGCAGCCTTGGCGGTGGCGAGCGAGACACCGAGGATGGCATTGGCGCCGAGGCGCGCCTTGTTGGGGGTGCCGTCAAGTTCGATCATGGCGCGGTCGATGGCGATCTGGTCTTCGGCTTCCATCCCTGCCAGAGCATCGAAAATGTCACCGTTGACGGCAGCGACCGCCTTGGTGACGCCCTTGCCCAGATAGCGCGACTTGTCAGCGTCCCGCAATTCACCCGCTTCATGCGCGCCGGTGGAAGCGCCCGAGGGCACGGCGGCGCGGCCCATGGAACCGTCTTCCAGCACCACATCCACTTCCACCGTCGGGTTGCCGCGGCTGTCAAGTATTTCGCGCGCGGTGATGTCGATGATGGTGGTCATGGCGGCCTCGCTCCCTATGGTTTCGCTGATCAGACTGGGCTTATGGCGGGAGCATCTGACGTTTGCAAGAAGGTTCGGGAGGCGAGGAGGCAGCCTTCGGTCGAGGGCGTCAGCCCTCGGACTTCGCCACCTTGTCGATCGCCATGAGTGTGCGGAGCAGGCCTTCCAGCCTGTCGAGAGGCACCATGTTGGGGCCGTCGGAGGGGGCGTTGTCCGGATCCTCGTGGGTCTCGATGAAGACGCCCGCAACGCCGACAGCGACGGCGGCGCGCGCCAGCACCGGCACCATGCGGCGGTCACCACCTGAGGATGCGCCCTGCCCGCCCGGCTGCTGCACGGAATGGGTGGCATCGAAGATCACTGGGGCGCCTGTTTCCGCCATGATCGGCAGCGCGCGCATGTCGGAGACGAGCGTGTTGTAGCCGAAGGAGGCGCCGCGCTCGGTGAGCAGCACATTGGGATTGCCGCTCTCGACGACCTTTTCGAGCACGTTCTTCATGTCCCAGGGCGCGAGGAACTGGCCCTTCTTGACGTTCACCACGCGGCCAGTCCTGGCGGCGGCGATGAGAAGATCGGTCTGGCGGCAGAGAAAGGCCGGAATCTGCAGGATGTCGACGACGCTCGCCACCTCCGCGCATTGGGCATTCTCATGCACGTCCGTCAGCACGGGCAGGCCCAGTTCCTTGCCGATGTCGGCGAAGACGGCGAGCGATTTCTCCAGTCCCATGCCGCGCCGGCCCTTCAGGCTCGTGCGGTTCGCCTTGTCGAAGCTGGACTTGTACACGAGCCCGATGCCGAGGCGCTGGCAGATTTCCTTGAGCCTGCCCGCCATCATGAAGGCGTGGTCACGGCTTTCCATCTGGCAGGGACCCGCAATCAGCGCGAGGGGCAGTGCATTGCCGAACTGCATTGTTGGAAGCGAGACGACGGTATTGGTTGTCATGTGGGATACACCAGAAATGTGCCCGAGCCGTGGGCGTAGAGTTTGCCGTTCTCGTCCACCACCTTTGCATCGGCGGTGAACATGGTTCGTCCGGCGTGGATGACGGTGCCGGTGCAGAGAAGCCGGCCCGTTTCCGCGTCGATCTTGCGGACGTAGTTGACCTTGAGTTCGATGGTGCCGTAACCCGCGCCCGCGGGAAGCTTGGTCTGCACCGCGCAGCCAGTGGCCGAATCGATGAGCGTCGCGGCATAGCCGCCATGAAGCCGCATCTGCGGATTGTAATAGCGCGGCGAAGGAAAGCCCTCAAAGGTTGCAGACCCTTCTTCGACTGCGATCAGCCGCATGTTCATGGTTTCCGCCATGGCGGAGCCATGCCAGTCCTTGATGCGCTGCCTCAGATAGTCGAGGCCGCTCAGCGGCGTGGCCTCTTGGG
>CAIYXE010000551.1 GCA_903930095.1 uncultured Hyphomicrobiales bacterium | reverse complement strand
TCGGAACCCCGTTCGAGGCCGTTGATCACGTTCTTCATCACCTGGCTCGGGCGGAAGACCAGCACGCGGCGAGGTGTGATCGGCACTTCCTCACCCGTCTTGGGATTGCGGCCAACGCGGCCGTTCTTCGCGCGGACCATGAATGTACCGAATGAGGAGAGCTTCACCGTCTCTCCCTGGACGAGGTGCTCGGCCATCATGTCGAGCATGCTCTTCACCAGATCCGCCGATTCGCTGCGCGAAAGGCCGATCTGCCGGTGGACAGCCTCACTGAGATCGGCGCGGGTTAGCGTCTTGTCAGCCATTCTGAGCCCCCCTGCAATGCTGCGAAAACTACGGCGGTGCAGCCGGATGGTCAACCGAAATATTGGCCAACTCAAGGGCTTACGGCGGAAGCTTCAATAGCGGGCGAGGACCGCCCCCCAGGTGAAGCCACCACCCATCGCCTCAAACAGGACGAGATCGCCCTTGGCGATGCGGCCATCCTTGACGGCAGCGTCGAAAGCCAGGGGGATGGAGGCAGCCGAGGTGTTGCCATGGCGGTCGAGCGTCATGACGATCCGGTCCTCACGGATGCCGAGCTTGCGTGCAGTGCCCTCCAGAATCCGGCGGTTGGCCTGATGGGGCACGAACCAGTCCACCTCGCCCGGTCGCACATTGGCCAGGGCCATGGCCTCTTCCATCACGGATGCGATGTTGACCACAGCGTGCTTGAAAACCTCACGGCCCTCCATGCGCAGGTGCCCGACGGTCTTGGTGGTCGAGGGGCCGCCATCGACATAGAGCTTGTCGTGATAACGCCCATCAGACCGGATGCGGCTGACGAGCAGCCCGGGGCTTGCATTGGTATCGGGGAGGGTCTCGGCCCTCAGCACCATCGCCCCCGCACCGTCGCCGAACAGCACGCATGTGCCGCGGTCGGTCCAGTCCAGAATGCGCGAAAAGGTCTCGGAGCCGATCACCAGTGCGCAGGCCGCCTGCCCCGCCTTGATCATCGCATCCGCGACAGTCAGCCCATAGACGAAGCCGGAGCAGACCGCCTGCACATCAAAGGCGGCCCCGCGCGTGATGCCGAGGTCCGCCTGCACGAGCGTCGCCGTGGCGGGAAAGGTCTGGTCGGGTGTGGCCGTTGCAAGGATGATGAGGTCGACAGCGGAGGCATCGAGCCCCGCGTGGTCGAGCGCCCGCCGCGCGGCCTCTGCAGCGAGGGTGCGCGTCGTCTCGCCCTCGCTGGCGATGTGGCGGGCACTGATGCCGGTGCGCTCGACGATCCATTCGTCGCTGGTGTCGACGATCTTGCTGAGGTCCGCATTGGTCATGATGCGATGCGGAAGGGCTGACCCGCATCCTGCAATGACGGATCTGACGACAAGCCCTGGCTGCTGGTTCATAGGCTGGGTTCCGGTTGCTTGTCCTCGGCGGGGCCTGGCTCTCTGAGCAGCCCGGTCATGATCTCGACATCCGTCTTGATCTTGCTCACGAGGTCGTTCTTCACGGTTTCGATGGCAACGTCGATGGCGGTTGCAAAGCCCAACGCATCGGTGCCGCCATGGCTTTTCACCACCACGCCATTGAGGCCGAGAAAGACGCCGCCATTGTGTTTTCTGGGGTCCATGCGGTCCTTCAATGCGGCAAAGGCGCCGGACGCCAGAACGGCGCCAAGCTTCGACATCAGCGTACGCGACAGGCAAAGCCTCAGATAAGTTGTGAGCTGCTTTGCCGTGCCCTCGGCCGCCTTCAGCGCGATATTGCCGGTGAAGCCCTCTGTCACCACCACGTCCACCGTGCCCTTGCCGATGTCGTCACCCTCCACGAAGCCGGCATATTCGATGGGAAGCCGCGACTCACGCAGGATGCGGCCTGCCTCCCTCACCTGCTCGGCGCCCTTGATTTCCTCGACGCCGACGTTGAGCAGGCCCACCGTTGGCCTCTCGAGATCGAACAGGCAGCGCGCCATGGCCTCGCCCATCACCGCGAATTCGACGAGCTGGCTCGCATCCGCCCCGATGGTGGCGCCAACGTCGAGGACGATGCTCTCACTGCGCAGCGTCGGCCACATCGCGGCAATGGCGGGGCGCGAAATGCCGGGCAGCGTCTTGAGGATGAAACGCGCCATGGCCATCAGCGCGCCGGTATTGCCAGCCGATACCGCGGCATCCGCCTCGCCCGTGCGCACGGCATCGATTGTCATCCACATGCTGCTCTTGCCGCGGCCCTGGCGAAGCGCCTGGCTGGGCTTGGCATCCATGGTGACGAGCACCTCGGTATGGCGGATCTCGGCACGCTGCTTGAGCTTGGGATGGCGCTCCAGCAAGGGTGCGATGCGGCTGCGGTCGCCGACCAGCAGGAAGCGGAGTTCGGGGTGGCGAATGGCGCACAGCGCTGCCCCCGGGATCACCACTTCGGGCCCGGCATCACCGCCCATCGCATCGAGCGCGATGGTCAAATGTCGTCTCTCGTTCAAGCTCTTGCCGATAGCCGCACCAACTGCCCGCCTCCGGCCGTTCCGGCCGGCATGTGACCGTTGCCATAGGAGATCGGCCCGGAAAAGTCATTTCAAAAAGCGGGTGCCCCTGCGGAAGGCTAGTTGCCCTTGTCCCGGGCAAGGACCGCAAAGGGCGACGGATTTTCGCCCGGCGCCGCATCGTCCTCGATATGCTCGGCGAAGGCCTCGCCCGGCTTGCGGGGATAGGGTTCGAGGTCAAGCGCCAGCGTCTCGGCCACCACTTCCCCAAGGTCGACGATGCCCCCCTGGATCGGGTCCGCATCGTCCTCGCCCTCATTCTCGACCACCGCGCCGGGCGGCAGGAAATAGCGCGAGACGGGAATCGAGACCGTCTCACGAAAGGCTTCCAGGCTGATGACGGACACTTGCTCAATGTCGGCCGTCAGATGCCCCTCGAGCTTGATGCCGCCGCCGCGCCAGGGGGTTGCCCTGATTTCAGCGGAGAGTGCATGAATTGCCGGAATCTTCATGCGCCTGGCCAGCGCGGCGAGTTCGCGGGGTTCGGCATGGAGCTTTTCGACGGAGCCCGCCTTGGGAACCCGGTCGGTCTGGAGCGGGCGGGAGAATTCGGGCGCAGGCGTGGCGTGCTTCATGGCGACGGCTCCTTGAAATGGACAACGCCCCGGGCGATGGCGCCGGTATCCTGCGAGGCCAAATGCGCGCGCTGGGCCATGACATAGGCCGAAAGGCGGCGCGGCCCCGATTCCGCCTCAGGGCCGTCGGGAAACACATTGCGGGCGATGGCAGCCTCGAGTGCGCCCTCAGCGCCCCCAAGCGCCAGGTCATAGGCCGCGACACGGCCATAGAACACCTCGGCCATCTTCCTCACCTTCTTGCCGACGGAGAGATCGCCGACGCCCATCTCGCGCAGGGAACGGTCCATATCAGCAAAGAGTTCGTCGACCAGAGCCTGCCGGAACGCCTGCTGCTCGCCCTTGAGCCGGTCAAGCACGAGAAAGGCATGAAGCGAAATCATGTCGAAGCGCCCGTCCAGCGTATCCGCCACGCCCCAGTCGGCATAGAAGACGGGGTGCCGCGCGGCAGCCACAATTGCTTCGTAACAGCTTCGTTCGGAAGTGGTTGAGCGCCGGAAAAGTCGTTTCAGGATCATTGTATGGCCGCTAACGTACTTTGAGGATGAATGGTTTCTTTGGCGAATACGCCGAAAATGGAATAAAGATTGCCGCCGATGCAGAAAACCAGCAGACGATTCACCTCCATTTCGTTCGCGGCGGCCGGGCTCGCCATCATTTTGGCGGGCTGCTCGCCGGAAGTTGATCATCGCGGCTATGTCGCCAAGCCGGGCGCTTTCAACCAGATCACCAACGGCATGTCAAAGATGGAGGTCGAGGGTATCCTGGGCACGCCCTCCACCACGGCATCAGTGCAGTTCAAGGGTGACAGCTATTACTACATCACTTCAATCACCACGAGCAAAGCTTTCCTGACGGAGGAGACACAGCGCGAGGTGATTGCCGTCCGGTTCGGCGAAGACGGCCGGGTGCGAAGCTTCGCGCAGTACGGCCTCGAGGACGGGCGTGTGATCGACGTCAACAGCCGCCAGAGCCCTGTCTACGGCGAAGACACGTCCGTGCTGACGGCACTGCTGCGCGGCTCCAAGGGAACCCGCACCGGGCCGATGCTTGGCGGCAAGTTCTGAGGCGGCGTATCGTTTAGCGATGGATCTGATTCTCAAGGGCGGACGCGTCATCGATCCCTCGCAGGGGCTCGACGGCATCATGGACGTGGGCTTCGCGGCGGGCAAAGTCGCAGCCGTTGCCCCGTCGCTCACAGGCAATGGCGCGGATGTCCGCGACGTGTCAGGCCGCATCGTTTCGCCGGGCCTGATCGACCTTCACACCCATGTCTATTGGGGCGGCTCCTCGCTCGGCATCGATGCGGAGGAATTCTGCCGGACATCCGGCGTCACCACCGCCGTCGACACGGGCTCTGCCGGGCCCGGCAACTTCATGGGGTTCCGCCGCCACGTCATCGAGCGCTCGGCCGTGCGCATCCTTGCCTATCTCCATGTCAGCCACGCAGGCATCTATGGCTTCTCCAGCACCGTGATGGTGGGCGAGAGCGAGGACATCCGCCTGATGGACCCCGTCACCGCCGCGCAGGTGGCGGACGCCAACCGTGACGTGATCGTGGGCATCAAGGTGCGCGTCGGCCGCCATGCCTCGGGCGACCAGGGCACAGCGCCGCTCGAGATCGCGCTGCAGGTTGCAGAGGAGACGGGCCTGCCGCTGATGGCCCACATCGATGAGCCGCCGCCTTCGTATGAAGAGGTGATCGCGCGCTTGCGGCCGGGAGATGTGCTGACCCACGCCTTCCGCCCCTTCCCCAACTCGCCCGCCACCGCGCAGGGCACCGTGAAGCCCGCCGTGATCGCCGCAAGAAAGCGCGGCGTGCTGTTCGACATCGGCCACGGGATGGGATCCTTCGCCTTCAAGACGGCGCGCGCCATGCTGGCCAACGGCTTCGCGCCCGACACAATCTCATCCGACGTGCATTCCCTCTGCATCAACGGCCCGGCCTTCGACCAGGTCACCACCATGTCGAAGTTCCTCTGCCTCGGCATGAGCCTGCCCGAGGTGATCAGGGCCTCCACCGTCAATGCTGCCTTCGCATTGAAGCGGCCAGAGCTTGGCAGCCTGAAACCGGGAAGTGCTGGCGATGCGACGATCCTCTCGGTCGAGGACGGCGCCTTCGATTATGTGGACGTCGTGGGTGAACATCTGGAAGGCAGGCAGCGGATCCTGTCGCGGGGCGTCGTGATCAATGGCAAGTGGTGGCATCCCGCCTGAGCGGGGATGTTGACCGCCACCTGCCGCAGCAAGTCAACCCTTCACGATCGCCGCGATCTCTTCATAGGCGCCGGGTGCGGCGGCGATCAGGCTGTTGCCCTTGAACAGCCCGTCATTGCTGAGGAAGTCACTCACCCTCGCGCCCGCGCCCTCACACACCGCGATGGCTCCCAGCGCATCCCATGACTTGATGACGGGTTCGAAGAAGCCGACGAGACGTCCCGCCGCAACATAGCACAAGCCCAGCGCGCCTGAACCCTCGCGGTAGAACATGCCGCCCGCGTCGAGGAAGCGTGTGAAACCCGGAAGGAACAGGCCCGGCCCGCTCTTCGGCGAGTAACCCGTGCAGGTCAGGCCATCGCGGATCGAGGCCGCAGGCGCAACGCGGACCGGCTTGCCGTTGAGGGTGGAAGGAAAATTCCGTCCACCGGCAAAAAGTTCATCGCGCGCCGGGGCGATGACGAAGCCGAACTGGATGACACCATCCTGCATGAAGCCGATGGACACGCACCAGCTGGAGAGCCCGAGGCAGAAGGGCTGCGTGCCGTCGATGGGGTCCACCACCCAGATGCCCTGCCCCGGTTCATAGGCGGTGGGCTGCGTCTCCTCGCCGAGGAAGGCATCCTGCGGGAAGGCTTTGGCAAGCCGCTCCCGGATCAGAAGCTCGGTGTTGAGATCCGCCTCGCTGGCAAGGTCCTGCGGCCCCTTGTTTTTGACGGTGAGCTGGTCTCTCGCGTTGAAATAACCCAACGCCTTGTCACCCGCCTCGCGGATCAGGGCGAGCCCGAATTCATATCGTCCGTTCACTGACATTTCAGTCCTTCCACAGCCAGGCAGCCCCGCGCACACCGCTCGCATCACCATGCTTGTTGCGCAGGATGGGCGTGTGGAAAACGGTGGAGAATGTGCGCGCCGCCAAGGCCGGCGGCAGGTCTTCATAGAGTTCATCGACATTCGACATGCCGCCGCCCATCACCAGCACATCGGGGTCGAGCGTATTGACGACGGTGGCGAGCCCGCGCGCCACGCGGTCGATGTAGCGCCGCCAAAGCAGGTTCGCGAGGTGGTCGCCCCGGCGCTTGAGGTCCATGATCTCAGCGGCCTTCAGCTCAACACCCTTGTGCTCGAAATACTGTGCCTCAAAGGCACGGCCGGAACACCATGTCTCGATGCAACCCACACGGCCGCAATAGCAGGGCTTGCCGGGAATCTCGGTGGTGTCCGGGAATGGCAGTGGATTGTGCCCCCACTCGCCGCCCGAATTGTTGGGCCCGTGGTGCGCGCGGCCATTGACAGCTATGCCCGCACCCACGCCGGAACCGAGGATCACCGCGAAGACGACATTGTATCCGGCCCCTGCCCCGTCCACGGCTTCCGAGGCCGCAAAGCAATCCGCATCGTTCTCGACCCTGATATCGCGGCCGAGTGCAGCCTGAAGGTCAGCCTCCACGGGCTTGCCGAGTATCCACGTCGAACTGGCACCCTTGCCGAGGCGGCTCCTGGGCTCCAGCGAACCCGGAATGCCAATGCCCACACTTCCCCGCCGCCCCGTCTGCGCTTCGAGCGCCTCGATGACGGCGCGGATGGTCTTCAGGCAGCCATGATAGTCATGGCGCGGCGTCGCCTCCCGCAGGCGCAACAATTCGCGCCCGTTCCGCTCCATCGCGACACCCTCGATCTTGGTGCCGCCCCAGTCGATTCCGATCAGCATGGTTCACTCGAAAAAGATTGGCGTCATCCCGGCGAAGGCCGGGATCCAGCTTTGGGCGCCCGACACGTGGACATAAAGCTGGATCCCG
>CAIYXE010000550.1 GCA_903930095.1 uncultured Hyphomicrobiales bacterium | reverse complement strand
GGCGATTTCCAAACCAAATTCCGGATCTTCCACTTCCAGGAGGACCCCACGGCCAACCAGATCCCAAGAGCCCTGCTCTGATAAACCATCGGCAACCACACCGGCGAGTTCACGCGCCCAGCGCTTCGGAGCGCAATCCTCCGGATAGAAATTCCATTCCGCCAGACCCGTTTCCGCACTGAACCCCGGATAGTCACTCACAGTCATGATGCGCCTTTCTGTTGCAGGGGATAACGATGATCATAGACCGCGAAGACGACATATTGTGTCGCTTGAGAAGTCTGACGGACACCCTCAGACGTCAGCGTCCTTCTTGAGAATGCCTACCACTCAGCTGTGGCGGCTTCACGGCGGCAAGGGAGTAATCCCCGGGACAGCATCTCGGTCAGGCACCTACCCGAATCCCACAGTCGATGAGAGTTTGGCGCACGGCGGCGTGAATGCTGGAGGCGAACAAACTGCAGGCGTTCCCAGCGCTACAAGCTTCTGGCGAGCATCAAGGCCGCCAAGAGACGCTGCGCATCAGCTTACGCCTACCCACAAGTTCACTCTACAAGCACGATGATCGATGGCCGCGGATCTGTGGAATCAAGGAACCCGGCAACACAGAGCTGTCCCGTATGATAAGCGCCCGTGTCGATGTTCGTCCGTCTCTTGAGCAGAGTTGGGCCAACGGGCGTATGGCCGTGTACGACATGTTTGCCGAAGGACTTTCGGGATCTGAAGAACCTTTCACGGATCCACATCATGTCATAAGGATCCTGTTCGACAAGAGGGATCCCCGGTAAGAGTCCGGCATGGACAAAGATACGCAGGCTGTCCTCATGCCAGTACGGCAGAGACGACATCCAGTTCCTGTATGCCTCACCGATCCCGCCACCGAATGACCTGAGAGCCGTGTCGCCTCCGTTGAAGCGCCAGTTCTCCATGTCGCGGGACGAAAGCTGCGAGTCGAGGCACATCTGCTCATGATTTCCGCGCAGACATGTGTAACGGCTGCCTTTAACCCGCGGGCCCGCCATCAGGATGTCCAGAACAGCCTTGCTGTCCGGCCCACGATCAATGTAGTCGCCCATGAAGACAATATGCGTTGGATTGCCACTGGCGTTGTTGTCGATCCACGCGAGTGCCTTTTCGAGAAGCCCTGCGCAGCCGTGAATGTCGCCTATAGCATAGAGGTACTCAGTCATACCCGCTCCAATCGATTGATCTCTTGCCCGTCAGTACCCGTCACCACTCAAGCGCGCAGGATATCTAGCATCGCGCCCATATTCTTCGAACTCGCTCGGAGGAGCGTAGCGTGTCATCCAGACGTTCTCTCAAGGTGACGCCGTCCGCATGGCAGTCATTGATCGAGCGGTAGCTAGCGGAATACCGGTATTGGCTCAGCCGGTATCTTCATCCGGTCTTGTTGCCGCCGCCTGCATCATAGCCCCGTCAAGCGACAAAAAGTGTCGCTTCGCGAAGAAGGGCATTGATCTCCTGCGCCCAAACGACCTTAAATGACGCTTGAGAAGCCGATACAGGAGCTCATGGCACTCATGGACGACACCATTCTGCGGCAGTGGACGCTCCTCAGGAGCATTCCCAATCATCCCCGGAGAATCGCCACCACTCAGCTGCAGGCCATGCTCGCCGACATCATCGGAGAGGTCTCGCTCCGGACGGTCCAGCGGGACCTCAACAAGCTCTCGCTGGTGTTTCAGATCGAGGGCGACCAGTCGAAGCCTCAGGGGTGGTGCTGGCGAAAGGGCCACAAGCTGGATGTCCAGACGCTCGAACCGGCGACGGCGCTGACCTTCAATCTCGCCGAAGCCTACCTGACCAGACTGCTTCCCCCCTCCGCGACGGCCCAGCTCCAGCCCTGGTTCAATGCGGCCCGAAACATATCGTCGATGAAGGCCTCCGCCATCACCCGTTGGCAGGACAAGATCCGGGTCATTCCCGGCTCGCCCTTCCGGGTCATCCGGCAAATCGACAGCGAGGTTCAGCGGGCGGTCTACGAGGCGGTCCAGACGGAGCGGATGCTGGAAATCGATTATCTCCCAATCTCCGGCGACGGCGAAAAGACCTACCCCGTTCATCCCCTCGCGATCGTAGTGCGCGACTCGACGATTTATCTCGTCGGGCGCATCCGGGACTATGAAGACATCCGCATCATGGCAATCCACCGCATCGCCGGCGCACGGATCATGGACCAGCCTGCCGTTCTCGATCCCGGCTTCTCCATCGACAGCTACCTTCAGCAGAACTCCTTCCAGATCATGCAGGGCGGCGGAACGGTGTCGCTCGAACTCCGCATCGACCCTCAGCTTGCCCGCTATCTTCTGGAGGCGCCGATTTCGGATGATCAGGAGATAACCGAAGCACCCGATGGTTCGAAATGTCTGAAAGCGACAGTTCCCGATTCAGTCCAACTCATGACATGGCTATTGTCGCTTGGGTCCGCAGGTATCGTTCTATCTCCCCCTGATCTCCGCTCAAGGATGAAGCAGCATTTCGCAGAGATCACGTCCGGCTATGAAGAGATACGCTGAAAGCCCCGCGTGACACAGACAGCTTCAGTTGACGGATGACCTTTCGCTTCCCTCGACTGCCGAAACCTGCGGTCTACGCCTGCTTTATCTCATGTGTAAATACATCATCTTGCATACACCTCTCACACGAATCTCCATTCTCGACCGATTTCTTACTCATTGACGCTGCAGTCTCTCTTGATACCATCAACATGACACAAAATTTTTCCGTCCTCTATTGTCGTTCCAAGTCGCAGATCATGAATCTGAAAGTCTACTCCATCGGGCTTGACTGCGACTTCCTTCTTGATGCCAGAAATCTCAATCAAGAGATAAACGAGAACCAGAATGCACAGCAGCAGCACAAATGAGATAAACACAGACATAGCCCGCATGCGGTTTCTCT
>CAIYXE010000549.1 GCA_903930095.1 uncultured Hyphomicrobiales bacterium | reverse complement strand
GTCCTCGTCGTGCTCGACGACGATCAGGCTGTTGCCGCGGTCGCGGAGGGCGATCAGGGTTTCTAACAGGGCGGCGTTGTCGCGGGGGTGGAGGCCGATGGTCGGTTCGTCGAGGACGTAGAGGACGCCGCGGAGATTGCTGCCGAGCTGGGCGGCGAGGCGGATGCGCTGGCTTTCGCCGCCGCTGAGGGTGCGCGCGGAGCGGTCGAGCTGGAGGTAGCCGAGGCCGACCTCGGTGAGGAAGCTGAGGCGCTGGCGGATTTCGGGCAGGATGTCGCGGGCGATCAGGGTGTCGCGGTCGCCGCTGATGGCGAGGGACTCGAAGTAGGTGGCGGCCTGATTCACGGCCTGCTTGGCGAGTCCGGACAGGCGCAGCCCTTGGAAACGGACGGCGCGGGCTTCGGGGTTGAGGCGGGCGCCGTGGCAGGCGGGGCATTCGACGAGTTCCTCGTCGTCCATCCGCTCGATCTTGCGGTCGGCGTCCATCTCGGCCTCGAGCACCGATTCGTAGCGCGAGGTGTCGAGGTGGAAGCGGTGCTTCGGCACCAGCCCGTGGCCGCGGCAGTTCGCGCACCAGCCGTGGGGAGAGTTGAAGGAGAAGAGGCGGGGGTCGAGCTCCTCGAAGGACTTGTGGCAGGACGGGCAGCTCGCCTCGGAGGAGAGGAGGATGAACTTCTTGTCCGGCGTGAAGAGCTTGAGAACGCCTTTGCCGATGTCGAGGGCTCGGGGAACGAGAGTGCCAAGTGATCGGTGATCAGTGATCAGTGAAGAACTCGCGGCGGCCTTCTTCCCTGCCTTTCCACTGATCACTGATGACTGATCACGCGGCACTTCTTTCTGAACTTCAGCGACGACGACGTCGATGTCGTGCTCCTTGAAGCGCTCCAGCCGGGTGAAGCCTTCGGCGTCGCGGAACTGCTTGTCTACGAGAAGTCTCGTATATCCCTGCTTGAGCGCCCATTCGGCGACTTCCGTGTGGTAGCCCTTCCGGCCGCGGATGACGGGGGCGAGGATGGAGACGGGGCCCTTCTTGAGGAGCTGGCGGATGCTGTTCTCGATGGCGGCGAGCGATTGCTTTTCGACCGGGACCTGGCAGTCGGGGCAGTAGCGGGTGCCGAGCTTGGCGTAGAGGAGGCGGATGAAATTCCACAGCTCGGTGACGGTGGCGACGGTCGATTTCATGCCGCCCTGGGAGACGCGCTGCTCGATCGCGACGGTCGGCGGCAGGCCGGCGAGGGAGTCGAGCTCGGGCTTCTCGAGCTGCTCGGCGAACTGGCGCGCGTAGGCGGACATCGAGTCGAGGAAGCGGCGCTGGCCTTCGGCGAAGAGGATGTCGAAGGCGAGGGTCGACTTGCCGGAGCCGCTGAGGCCGGAGACGACGACGAACTGGTCGCGCGGGATGTCGAGGGAGATGTTCTTGAGGTTGTGTTCGCGGGCGCCGCGGAGCTGGATGGAAGTTGATGGTTGATGGTTGACGGTTGATGGTCGAGCGGAAGAGGCGACAACGCGTTTGGGGTCGAGTGCCGGCTTGAGGAAGCGGGCGGTTTCGGTGGCCTGTTGCGCGATGTGCTCGGGCGGGCCTTCGGCGACGAGCTGGCCGCCGTGCTTGCCGGCTTCGGGGCCGAGGTCGAGGATCCAGTCGGCGCATTTGATGACGTCGAGATTGTGCTCGATGACCAGCAGGCTGTGGCCGGCGTCGACAAGACGCTGGAAGACGCCGAGGAGGCGCTCGATGTCGGAGAAGTGGAGGCCGGTGGTGGGCTCGTCGAGGATGAGAAGCTTCGATTGACGATTGTCGATTGAGGATTGTCGATTGGCGGATGTTTCGGCGAGGAGCTGGCAGAGCTTGAGGCGCTGGGATTCGCCGCCGGAGAGGGTGTTGAGGGGCTGGCCGAGCTTGAGGTAGCCGAGGCCGACTTCGTGGAGCGGCTGGAGGAGCCTGGTGATCTGCTGGTGGCGCTTGGTGTCGGAGGCTTTGAAGTCTTCGGACGCGGCGTAGAAGGCGAGGGCTTCCTCGATGGTAAGGTCGAGGATGTCGGCGATGGATTTGCCGCGGTAGTGGATGTCGAGGGTGGACGGCTTGTAGCGGCGGCCGTTGCAGTCGGGGCAGGTGACGTGGAGGTCGGAGAGGAACTGCATTTCCACCTTCTCGCTGCCCGCCCCGGCGCAGCGGTCACAGCGGCCTTCGCCGGAGTTGAAGGAGAAGAAACCGGTGGTGAGTTCGCGGGCCTTGGCGTCCTCGGTCTGGGCGAAGAGCTGGCGGATGGGATCGAAGGCGCCGAGCAGCACGGCGGGGGTCGAACGCGGGGTGCGGGCGAGCGGCGACTGGTCGACGAGCAGGACGTCGCTCAAGTACTGCGTTCCCCGTAGCTCCTTGAGCGGGGCGGGATCGAGGTCGGCGTCCTCCTTGCGCAGCTTGCGGGCGATGTTGGAATAGAGGACGTCGTGGGCGAAGGTCGACTTGCCGGAGCC
>CAIYXE010000548.1 GCA_903930095.1 uncultured Hyphomicrobiales bacterium | reverse complement strand
CCTGCTCCACCGCATAGCGGATCTCGGCCAGTCGCTGCGGCAGCGGCGTCAGGCCCGCGGGGAAGCCCGTGGCAACCGAGGCGACCGGAATGCCGGAACCTTCCAGCGCCTTCACCGCGGGCGCCACCATGGCAGGATAGACGCAGACGGCGCCGACAGTGGGCATGTCCCTGAGGCCCAGCGCCTTGACGATGTCATCGCGCACCGGACGCCGCGCCTTGGCGCAGAGGCGGTGGACGCGGCCCGGCGTGTCGTCGCCGGCAAGCGTGGTGAGGTCGATGCACTGGATGGCCTTCACCAGCCAGGCCGCCTGGTAATTCTTCTTCACCGAGCGGCGCGCAGGCAGGCTCGCCGCGCGGCGTTCGGCGGCGGAGAGGTTCACCTGCACATCCTCGAACCAGTCCGGGGTGAGCGGTGTTCCCGGATTGCGCGCGACGGGCGCGCTGACGGGGCGCAGTTCATTCATCATCGGATCTCCCGAAGCTCATGGAAGGGCTTCTTAGAGCAGTTGCCAATGCGGGGAAATGGCATTGGCGGCACCAGCCCCCCACTCAGAAACTCAGCCTCTTGAACGCCTTCGTCTGCTCGACCAGAGCCACCTCCGCCGGCAGCCGCTCCATGGAAGAGGCGCCGTAGAAGCCATGGCAGTTCTTCGTGTTGGAGAGGATGAACTGCGCATCATCCGGCATGGAGACGGGGCCGCCGTGGACGATGATGATGGCATTCTTGTTAACCTTCAGCGCGGCCTCCGCCCATTCGTCAACCAGGGCCGGGCAATCGGCGAGTTTGAGCGCGGTCCTGGAGCCGATGCTGCCCCCGGTGGTGAGGCCCAGGTGGCAGACGATGATGTCCGCCCCCGCCTTCGCCATGGCCTCGGCCTCGGCGGCATTGAAGACGTAGGGCGTCGTCAGCATGTCCTTGGAGCGCGCCAGCCGGATGAGGTCTACCTCAAGTCCATAGGACATGCCGGTCTCCTCGAGGTTGGCGCGGAACACGCCGTCGATGAGGCCCACGGTGGGGAAGTTCTGGATGCCGGAGAAACCCATCGCCTTCAGCTGGTCGAGGAAGGGATCAAAGAGGCAGAAGGGATCCGTGCCGTTGACGCCCGCGAGAACCGGCGTCTTCTTCGTCACGGGCAGAACCTCGCGCGCCATCTCCATGACGATCTCATTGGCGTTGCCATAGGCGAGGATGCCGGAGAGCGATCCCCTGCCCGCCATGCGATAGCGGCCAGAATTGTAGATGACGATGAGGTCGATGCCGCCCTCCTCCTCGCATTTGGCGGAAAGCCCGGTTCCGGCCCCGCCACCCACGATGGGGATGCGGCGGTGCTTCATGTCCTGGAACCTGTCCATCAGGGCTTGGCGTTCAAAACGGGGCAAATCGGTTCTCCTGTCATCGGCAAACTATGCCGCGCGCCCATCGCGCAGCGCAACGAAGTAATCATCGCCGCCCACCTGCCCGCCCTTCATGGCGATCTCCAGCCCGTCGAGCTTCGGGTCGGCGCTGGCGGCGGTGCACAGCGGCGAGCCGGGCGTGGCCGCAAGCGGAAAGCGGGTGGTGAGCGCGAAGACGTCGAGCTCGCCCAGCGCGTGGCTCGATGTGTCGCCGCCCGCCAGGATGGCGCGGGTAAGGCCGAAGGCTTCGATGCAGCCCCGCGCGATGCGGCCCAATCCCTGCCCCACGCGGTGACGGCCGCCCGGAATGGCATCGAGCAGCCCGCCGCGATCCATCTCCGG
>CAIYXE010000547.1 GCA_903930095.1 uncultured Hyphomicrobiales bacterium | reverse complement strand
CTTGCGGTAATCATCGAGCGAGGTTTTGGGCGCGTTGGAGCCGAGGATGAGGATGATCTCTGCATCCTTCGGGTTGCTGACGAAGGTGATGCCATCAAAGCCGTAGTCCTCACCCTCCTTGCCGATGAGGAAGGCCTTGCGCACGTTGAGGGACGAGAAGGCGACCTCGCCGGAGCTGATCGCATCCACGAAGTGGTCGCGCGGCACGTCCATCTTCACCAGGCGCTGGCGGTTGGCTTCCGCGCGCTTTCCCGAATTGGTCATGACGGTGACGGAGATGCCCGCCGCCTTCAATTCGCTCAGCACACGGAGCGTTCCAGGATAAAGCGTCTGGCCGTCATGGATGACGCCGAACTGGTCGATCAGCATGCCGTCGAAGCGGGATGCGATCTCGTGCAGGCCCTCAATTCGCATGGCCTAATCCGCGCCAGGCGAGGCGGGCGGTGCCGGCGGCGGCATGCTCGCTGAGCGATGGTTTTTCCGGAACGCCGAGCGCCATGAGCCTGATCTTCGTCCAGGCCGCATTGGCCGCACCACCGCCCGCGGTGCGGATGCTCCCCAAGGGCGAGGCGCCGAGTTCGCCCAGCCTGGCATAGGCCTTGGCCTCGATGCGGGCGATGCCTTCGAGCATGGCCTGGAAGAACACGCGGTCATCCGCAGGCCGGGGCGCGAGGCGCGGCTGGAAATTGGGGTCGTTGACGGGGAAGCGCTCGCCGGGCTTCGGCAGCGGGTAATAATCAAGGCCCGTCGGGCGGTCAGGCTCGAGCAGGGGGGTGAGGCGGGCGAGATCATCCTTCGTGAAGAACTGTCCGATCGCCGCGCCGCCGGTGTTCGATGCGCCGCCTGCCAGCCATTGGTCACCGATCCTGTGGCTGTAGATGCCGAAGTCCGGCGCGAAGACGGGGCTGGCCGACAGCAGCTTCAGCGTGAGGGTGGTGCCGAGTGAGGTGACGCCATCTCCCGCTTCCGACGCGCCGCTGGCGAGGAAGGCGGCGCAGCCGTCGGTCGTGCCTGCGACGATGGCCACGTCTTGCGGCAGGCCGAGGGCCTGCGCTTGCGCCGGGAGTATGGTGGCGACCTTCGTTCCGGCGGGGACGACGCCGGGAAAGTTTTCCGGGTCGAAGCTGGTGGCCCCGATCCACCCCGGCCATTGGCGGGTGACGGGGTCATAGCCGGATTTGAGCGCGTTGTTCTCATCCGTCACGTCGAAGCGGCCGGAGAGCCGCCCCAGAATCCAGTCCGCCTGGTGGATGATGCGGGTGCCGGGCTTGTGGAATTCCATGGCGCGGGCCAGGGCTGAGGTGCTGCCCAGTGCCGCCGTCTCCCGCGGGGCGGCGGCGGCGACGAGGGCGAGGAGGGGCTTTTCCGCCACATCATTGTACATGGAGGCGAGGCTTGCGGGGGCACCATCCGGCGTGATGGCGAGGATGGTGCCGGAGGTTCCGTCAATGGCGATGGCGCGGACGCGGAGCCCCTGGAGGTTCAGGCCCCTGAAGGCGGCGATGAGGGCGTCCCACCAGATGGCGGGGTCCTGCCAGGCGCGGCCGAGGCCCGTCTGCATGGGCGCCGCGATGGGGGCCGCTGACATGGCCATGAGCGTGTTGGCGGCATCCGTTGCGGCGATCCTGACGCCGGAGGTGCCGATGTCGATTCCCAGTGCGACGTCCGTGGTCATGGCGTGTCCATGGCGAGGATGGAGGAGGCCGTCCGCTCATCCGTGATGATGACGTCGCACATGCCACCCTTCAAGACGCCCCGCAAGCCTTCCGCCTTGGTGCGCCCGCCAGACGCGATGATGACGCACGGAATATTCTTCAGCTTTTCGGGCGAGAGCGCCACGACGCGGGAATTGAGCGAATGATCGACAAGGCGCCCGTCCCTGTCGATCCAGTGGGCGCAGATGTCGCCCACCGCACCGGCTGCGAGGAGATCATCCACCTCGCCGCGTGAGACGAGGCCGACGCGGGTCATGGTGCAGCCGGGGGTGAGCTCGCCCACGGAGAGAAACGCCAGATCCACTTTTTCGCCACGCTCGAAGATCTCATGCAGCATGGGCTGGGCGATGATCAGGTCGCGGGTCCGTTCCGTGTCGGTGAGGGCGGGGGCGGCGATGTAATAGCACTGCGCGCCGACGAGATCAGCCAGATGCGAGGCCGTCTCATGCGGGTTCATGGCTGAGCCGCGCGTCAGCCCGCCCAGCAGCGAGACGACGGAGAGGCGGTTGAGCTGGCGGCGCGGCACCGACTGGATCGAAAGCCTGAGCGTTCTACCCCAGCCGACCCCGACCGACATCCCGTCCTTGAGGCGTGCGGACAGCGCGGCTGCCGCCGCGGTGGCGATGACCGGCGGGATCAGGTCGTCGCTGGGCGGGGTGGGAACGACGGTGGCGTCCTCCAGCCCATAGCGCTGCTTGAGCTTCTCTTCGAGCTCCACGCAAGAGGCGAGCCTGCCCGTGATGTTGATCTGGACGAGGCCCTGGTCACGCGCATGGGCCAGCAGCCGGTTGACGCGGGTGCGGTTGAGGCCAAGCTTCTTGCCGATCTGCGCCTGGGTGAGGCCCGCCACGAAATAGAGCCAGGCGGCACGGGTGGCGACCTGTTCCTCCGGGTCGATGCCAATGTCCATGGCGCTCCCTCAGCTCTGGCGGTGGAAGGAGGTCCAGGGAATGTCCAGTGCCGCGTCCTGCGTCAGCGCATCGAGCAGGGCGGAGGTGAGGGGAAGCGACGCGGCATCGAGCACGCCCTCGCGCATCATGGTGCGCAGCGTTGTGGCCACGGCGACGCCGAGCTCGGCCCCCTCGATCGTGTCGCCCTTCATCGGGCCTGCCTTGGTCTCGCTGTAGGTGAGGCCGCGGCCCAGATTGTTGCCAAGCCGGGAGTTGCGGCCCGCCTGGCAGGTGACATAGAGGTCGCCCGCCCCCGGCATGCCCCACACGCTCTGCTCCGTTCCGCCATGGGCGCGCACAAGGATCATCAGCTCACGGATGGCCTGGTCGAAGAGGATCGCCGCGGCATTGTGGTTGAAGGCGCGGTTCTCCGTTGCCGCCATCTTCTCCTGATGGCCCGCAGCCCAGCCCACACCGATGGCGAAGAAATTCTTGAAGGCCGCGCAGATCTCGACGCCGATCACATCGGCGGAGACGCGCGGGTGATAATACTCCGTCTCCAGCATGGCGCAGAGCTTCTCCGCCAGTTCCACGTCACGCGCGGTGATGACCGTGCCGGTGTGGCGCCTGACGGCGAGCTCGCCCGCAATGCATGGGCCGCCGATGGCGGCGACGGAGAGGTCAAGGCCGGCGCGGCGCTTCACGTTCACGGCCACATGGTCTGGCAACGCCGTGAGGAAGGACTCTTCCGGCTGCATGCCCTTGGTGATCATGACGACGGGGACGGGGGCCTTCAGCGCCTCGCACAGCCGGTCGATGGCCCAGCCCACACCAGCAGAGCTGACGCCAAGCACGATAAGGTCCGTGTCCGTGCCGAGGGCCGCGGCAAATTCCTCATGGTGGAAGGCGCGCACGGTATCCGGGAGCAAGACGTTGAGCTTCGGGTGGCGCCCGGTGGCCTTGACGCTGTCGATGATCCCGGTGTCGAGATGGGTGCCAACGAGGCGGACGGCATGGCCCTTGTCTGCCACGGGCAGGCACATGGCCGAACCCATGACGCCTGCACCCAGAATCGTGACGGTGCTCACGCCAGGGCCTTTCCGCTTTCGGCGTCGAAGAGATGCACCTTGTCGAGGCGGGGGCTGAGCTCGATCATGTTGTCGCGGGCGAGGCTGACGCGATCCTGCGTGATGGCGCAGACTTCCTGGCCGCCCATGTCGGCATAGATGTGCATTTCAGGGCCCGTCGGCTCCACCACCACGACCTTGGCGGGCGCACCCTTGGCCAGCGTGAGATGCTCCGGCCGGATGCCATAGACGACCTTCTGGCCCTGCTTTGCGTTGTGCACGGGCGGCAGCGGCAGGACGGTGCCTTCGCTGAGGCGCACGCCATCGGGCGTAACCTCGCCTTTGAGCAGGTTCATCGACGGCGAGCCGATGAATTCCGCAACGAAGAGGTTGGCGGGCTTGTCATAGACCTCGAGCGGGGAGCCTTCCTGCTCGATGTAGCCGTCGCGCAGGATGACGATCTTGTCAGCCATGGTCATGGCCTCGATCTGGTCATGCGTCACATAGACGGTGGTGGTCTTGAGGCGCTCATGCAGGTCCTTGATCTCGGTGCGCATCTGGACGCGCAGCTTGGCGTCAAGGTTGGAGAGCGGCTCGTCGAACAGGAAGACGGCGGGGTTGCGCACGATGGCGCGGCCCATGGCGACGCGCTGGCGCTGGCCGCCCGACAGCTCACGCGGGTAGCGGTCCAG
>CAIYXE010000546.1 GCA_903930095.1 uncultured Hyphomicrobiales bacterium | reverse complement strand
TCCTTCCTGCTGCGCATCCTCATGCCGCAGATCGCACCCGGCATCGCGGTTGCGGCCTTCTTCTGCTTCATGTTCTCCTGGACCGAGTACATGCTGGCCAATGCATTGACCACCATCGACGCCAAGCCCATCGCCGGCATCATGACCCGGGCGGCCGGTGTGCTCTCGGGCGATATTGCACTTCTCTCCGCGGCAAGCGTCATCGCCCTGCTGCCGGGGCTGCTGCTGCTCATCTTCGTCCGGCGCTATCTCGCCACGGGCTTTTCCATGGGCCGGGTGATGTAGAGAAACGGCAGTTCAGGCGAAACCTGTCATTCCTCTCCCCCACCGGGGGAGAGGGCAGGGTGAGGGGGCGCCGCCGCGCGCGCCAGCCCTGCACTTCACGGCGCGGAGAAAACCACCTTCCAGTCGTCCTTCATGCTGACGACGGTCCATCCCCTCTGCGGCGCATCCTTCAGCGCCTCGACGAGCGTGCCGCTGCTCTTGGGGTTGACGTCATACTGATATTCCCGCTCGGCATCGGTGTGGCGCACGATCACCCCAAGGCTGGGCCTCGGGTTGTTGATCGTTCCGTATTCGAGCATCTGCTTGTCGCCGTCGGAATTGCCGAACACGGCGATGGGGCGCCTGCCGATGAACTGGTGGATTCCGGCAGGCTTTCCAGCCTTGTCGTCGACGAACAGGTGGTCGAGCGTCTTGACCAGCACCGGCCCCGTCTCACGCAGTTCATAGGTCACGCGCCCGGTTGAGCCTACCACCTGCTCCGGCGGTATGCCGTAGACCCGCTCAGTCCACACGCGCAAGAAGTCCGCACCGCCGCCGGAGACGATGAAGGTCTTGAAGCCGTTGGCGCGCAGATAGCGCAGCACTTCCTGCATCGGCTGGTAGGTCAGCTGGTCATAGGGCCTGTCGAACCGCGGGTGCCTCGCCGTGGCGAGCCAGTCCTCCACGCGCTTGTCGAACTCATCTGTCGTCATGCCGGCATGGGTCAGCGCGATGATGTGGAGCAAGCCGTCGTGGTGCTTGCCCTCAAGAAGCTTGGCGATGTCGCCTGCCAGCAGCGCCTGCACCATGGGGTCGTCCTTGAGCTCGGGCTTGCTGGCCATGAGCCGCTTCACCTCGTCGAAGGCGAAGGCGAGCTGGAATGGCAGGGGATTCTCCGGCCACAGGCATCCGTCATTGTCGAACACCGCGATGCGCTCCGGCACCGGCACGAAATCGGCCGAGCCTTCCGTCGTCACGCGTTCGACGAAGGAGATGATGGCAGCCTTCGCCGCGCCCTCGTTCCAGGACGGCAGCGGGTCTTCGGCATGCGCCGCGCCGGGCGACAGTGCGGCCAGCATGAGGGTGGCGAGGGCCAGTAGCACGCCCCGCAGATTCGCTTTGGTGTTGAGCATCATCTTACCCGCGCTCCTTGTGCCCGTTGGCTCGAATACAGGAACTCATACCGGCGGTTTACGGCTCCGACTGTCCGGGGCTGGACAATTCACGCAGGCGGTCAGCGGGAGAAGATGTAGAGCCTCAGCGATCCGTTGGACGAGATCTGCGCGCCCGCCACCTGGCCCGGGTCGATGCCGCGCTTGGCGAGGGCCTCCCGGGTCGCCGGGTTGGATCTCAGCGCCTGCCGCAGCTTGGCGACGCCTCCGGCATTCTTGCTTACCATGATCCGGTATTCAGCCGGTTCAGGCAGGTCCGAGAAGTTTGAAATGATGGGATTGACGTCCAGCCGCACCACGCCGACGCTGGGCACCCGCTTGATGGCCTTCACCTGGCTGGCACGTTTGCCGGCGTTCATGATGGCGGAACTCGCCCTTTGGATGTCCGCGCCAGAAACCTGCGCCACGGCACCCGGCGCGCCCGCTGCGGCCACCCAGGCCACGACGGCAATCAACAGGACGATCACGTTCTTCATCTCATGTCTTCCCTTCATGTTGCATGTTCAGTCTACGCCCGCGCGCGCGATATTCAAATCCTGTCATGAACTCGTCTCGCGCAGCGCCTGCAGGCTGAGTGCGGGTTCGAACTCGCGCATGCCGGTGACGAGCCCGTGCAGGAAGTTCTTGAGGCCGATCCTCTGGCGCACTGGCACGT
>CAIYXE010000545.1 GCA_903930095.1 uncultured Hyphomicrobiales bacterium | reverse complement strand
GAGCACGGCCACCAGGTGACAGGTCTCACCATCTCACGCGAGCAGCTCGATTATGCGCGCAGGCGCCTCGGCGATCGTGCGGAGATTCGCTTTCAGGACTACCGCGACACCGCTGAGCGTTTCGACGCTATTGCTTCAATCGAGATGATCGAAGCAGTGGGTGAAGCGAATTGGCCGACCTACTTCCGTGTGCTGCACGACAGGCTCAAGCCAGGCGGAAATGCTGCCGTTCAGGCGATCACCATCAGTGAGCGGCTGTTTCCTGGCTACCGCGCCAAAGCGGATTTCATCCAGCGCTATATCTTCCCGGGCGGGATGCTGCCAACGAAGTCCATTCTTGCAAGCCAGGCTGCCGCGGCCGGGCTGAATTTTGAAACCGTTGCGACATTCGGTCACGACTATGCCCGAACCCTCGCTCTCTGGCGCGAGCGTTTCGAAGCATCCTGGGCTGCCGTGTCCCGCCTTGGCTTCGATGACCACTTCCGCCGCCGCTGGCGGTACTATCTCTGCTACTGCGAAGCCGGCTTCACCGAAGGTGCCATCGACGTCGGCGTATACAGGTTCACCCGCGGCAGGTGATCGGCTTTGGCTCATGCCCCGTATCGGGTTTATGCTGAAGCGTAATGAAGCGACCAATTTCGATCTCCTCACCTATTTCGAAGGCAAGACCCTTGCCTTCGGAGTGTTCGAGGGCCGTTCCGGTGACGTGAAGCGCCGATTTACCGTGGAAATGATGGGACGGGCGGACGGCAGCACCCTTGTGCTTGAAGAGCAGTTCGATTTTGACGATGGCGAGCGCCAGCAGCGGATATGGACGCTGACCCGCGGAAATGGCCAAAGCTTTACTGGGACGAGCGCTGACAGCGTTTCCGAAGCCCATGGTGGTTTCGAGCAAGGCCGGGCCTATATGCGCTCGTCCCTGCGGCTCAAGGTTGGCAGCCGCCAGGTTGCAATGCGGTTCGACGATGTCTTCTACGACGCTGGGGGTGGTGCCGTTGTCAATCGCTCCACGGTCAGCAAATGGGGCATCACGCTCGGCCAGGTCATTATCCTGTTCCGCAAGGCGTGATCACTGGTTCACGTAGAGCATCTCGTACAAAATGGGACGGAGTGTGAGCATCATGCCATCGGCCATGGCAGCGTGTCCTTCGGCGGAAGGGTGAAGAGCGCCTGTCGTCTCCGAGAACACGGCCGCGGAAGCCTTCTCGTCGATCTTGCCGAAGCGGTCAGTCACCTTTTGGTTCACGACCATGTAGGCATCGTTGAAGGAACGCACCCAGCGCTGCCGTAAGGCATAGGGGTAGTGCTCTGTCGCGGGGTTGTAGGGGCGCCAGCTTGCCTCTCTGGAGGTGAATTGCGGCTGGCAAGTCTGCGTATCCCGGGAGGCCGAGCCGAAGCAGGGTATCATCAGTTGTTCAGCCGGATCATCGAGCCGCTTGAGGTTGCGGGCGCAGAAACCATGGCCCTCGAACATCCGGTCAGCATAGATCCGTCCGGCAAAGGTCCAGCCGTGGTCGCCGGCAAGATCGCGCATGCGCTTGTGGAGGATTGCAAACTGCTCGCGAACCGCGACAAGCCGCGAGTCGCGCGCGGTTAGCCATGATGAAAACATGTCGAGCGACTGATTGGCCGCATAGCGGTCCTCCTCATCGCCTTCGGCTGGCGCTGCTTCGCAGATCTGGCCCGCTTCGTTGGTGACAAGGTCCGGATAGGCTGTCAGGACGATCCGCGACGGATCAAACAGACCGTCTGGTGCCGACGTGACGGGAACCGTCGCCTCCAGCGCGGCTGCAAGTTCGGCATATGAGCCGGGAAGTATGTCGTGCATGCGCCTGGAAAATTCCTTGTCGCTTACCGTTGCGCCAAAGAAGCCGGCAATGCTGGTCGAGGCGGTGTCGCGCAAAGACGCCCATGCGACGATGTTGGAGAAACCGATGTCATTTCCGCCCACCGAGAGAAAGAGGAAGTCGAGCGGACGCCGGACTGCATTGCCGGGGCAGTGCGGCAACCCTTGGCGCATCTCAGGCCGCTCACGGCAGAGTTCCCGCACAAGGCGGTAAAGCTGGGAGCCGCGTTCCCCGCCAGCAATCGGCCGGGCGATGTTCGTATTGTCCCGTTCACCACCAGAAATCCGCTCTACGTATGTCTGTGGCCCCAGGATTCCGTCCACGATGCCCGCACCCGAGCAGGAAAGGTCAAGAAATGTCACGGAAGCCTGGGGGTTCTCCACCGCGATCTGCAGGGCTGCGCGGAGTTGCTGACCATAGAGCGAGCGGTGGCAGAGCTCATCGGTCCAACGGGCATTTCCACCCGCATCATTGCGCTTTCGCACGGGAAACAGATTGCGAAAACGCCTCGTATCGGAAAAAGCCACAGGCAGGTTGGGATTGCCCTCTCCCGAGGCAAAGCTGTCTCCCAGCCCGGCGATCAGCATGTCCCTGACACGCGCCTCGGCGATGAT
>CAIYXE010000544.1 GCA_903930095.1 uncultured Hyphomicrobiales bacterium | reverse complement strand
GTCCAGAACAAGTGGATTATCGACCTCCGCGACGCGCTCGTCAGTGCCGGAAGGGCGGCGAAGGACCTGTTCGACAATGTGCTGGTCCCGGCCCTCCAGACGATTCGCCAGTATGCGCAGCCCGTTGCCGAGCAGATTAACCGCATCTTCGGTACGAACCTTTCGGGCGACCAACTGCTCATTGTAGCGGCCGTGACCCAACTGGCCGGCGGTTTCCGGCTGCTGTTCTCGGTGCTGGGGCTGGGCGTCAACTCGCTGCGGCTGGTCTTCGACGTGCTGGGGCTCATCGCGCCGCTCGGGAAGGTGATTACCGGCATCTGGCCCGTGCTGGCCACCGGCGTTCGGGCCTTGCTCACTGTGCTCCCGCAGCTTGCCGTGTTCCTCAGCCCCACGGGCCTGATTGCCATGGGCGTTGTTGCTCTTGGCGCACTGCTCTACGCTTTCTGGGATGACATCGTTGCGGGTGCAAAGGCCGCCTTTGCCTTTCTCGAGACCGCCTTCTCGGCCGCCTGGGATGGCATCAAGGCCGTGACGGCCGCGGCCTTCGAGGGCGTGAAGGCGATCTTCACCGACACCTGGTCCGGCCTGACCACGGCGGCCACTGCTGCCTTCGAAGGGCTGAAGATTGCCTATGCCGATCTCTGGACGGGTCTCACCACCATTGCCACCGACGCTCGCACTGGGCTCATCGCGGTGGCCACCGACACCTGGACCGGTATCACCAGCACGGTGGCCATGGCGCGCAACGGCTTGTTCATCGCCGCCAGCCAGACCTGGGGCGCCATCACCGAGGCAGCCTCCGGCGTCGCAATGGCACTGGCGCCGATCTGGCAGGGTATCGTCGATACCGCCTCTGCGGCCTTCTCGGGCGTCGCCAATCTCGTCCTCTCGGCTTGGTCTGGCGCGAGCGAGGCCGTGGCCCAGAGTGCTGCCGCGATCCGGGACGCCATCGCGACCGCCACCGACATTGCAGGTGACGTCGCGGGCGCTGAGGCCCTGGCAGCGGCGCTGGTGCAGCCCTTTGTCAATGCGCAGGCGCGCATCCGGGAGATCACCGGCAGCTTCCAGGGACTTGTGCAGGCCGGCTTCTCCGCTGTCGCCGGGGCCGTTGCAGCCGCGGGCGCCGCCATCCAGCGGCAGATCGCGGCCATCATCTCTGCCCTGCAGCGCGCCGTTGCCGAGGCTGCACGGCTCCGGGCCCAGGCCAGCAGCAGCAGCGGGTCTAAGTATGCCTCTGGCGGCTATGTGCGGGGAGCCGGGAGCGCAACCAGCGATTCCATTCCCGCCTGGCTGTCCAACGGCGAGTTCATCATCCGGGCGGCGGCCGTCCGGAAGTACGGGGTCGACTTTCTCCGCGCCATCAATGGGCTGAGTGCTGGGCCGGCGCTGAAAGGTGGCTTTCCCGGTTTTGCATTGGGCGGCCCGGTGAGTGTTTCTCCACCCGCCGTCATGACGCCGGGTGCTGCAACAGGACGCCCCGTGGTGCTGAGCCTCGGCGAGCAATCCTTCCAGATGGTCGCCGACAACGATGTGGCCGAGAAGCTGATCCGCTACTCGGCGCGCCGCAGGGTGAACAGTGCCGGCCGCAAGCCCTCCTGGTACGGAGCCTAACGCCCATGTCGGATGTGCTGACCCTCTCCGGCATCGGCGTGCCGCCTTACTCTGCACGCGGCGC
>CAIYXE010000543.1 GCA_903930095.1 uncultured Hyphomicrobiales bacterium | reverse complement strand
TCGCCGCGTGCCGCCACCCGGTTCCTCATCCATGCCGCGACGATGGATACGGGCCTGCTCGGCAACCGCCGCAACGTGACGCTGCCCGGCATCTCCTGCACCGTCGGCGAACAGATCGCGGCGCTGCGCAAGGTGGCGGGCGAAAAGGTCGTGGCGCGCATCCGGCGCGAACCCAACGAGACGATCATGAAGATCGTGTCTGGCTGGCCGCGAAACTTCGAGGCCCGGCGCGGGCGCGAGCTGGGCTTCGCGGCGGAGGGCAGCTTCGAGGAGATCATCCGCGTCCACATCGAGGATGAACTCGACGGCAAGATCGCCTGATGAGCCGAAGTGCGCCTGCCGGCGGTCTCGCCGCATTCGCCAATGCGGTGCTTGCCAGTGCGGGCGCCAGCGAGGCCTCGGCCGAGGCCGCGTCATGGGCGATGCTGCATGCGTCCCTGCACGGTGTGGACAGCCACGGCATCAGGCTCCTGCCGTGGTATGCCGACTGCCTGCGCAACGGCATCGCCAAGGGCAACCCCAATGTGACCGTCGAGCACCGGCGGCGTGCGGCGGCCCTGGTCAATGCTGATGACGGCCTTGGCCACATCGCCATGTACCGCGCCATGGACGAGGCCTGCGCGCTGGCGCGGGACTGCGGCATCGGCATGGCGAGCGTCATCAACTCCACGCATTTCGGCGCGGCCGGCGCCTACACGCTGGCGGCGGCGGATGCGGGCTTCATCGGCTTTGTAGCCTCAAACTCCGGCGCCTTCGTCGTGCCGCATGGCGGATCGAAGCCGATCCACGGCACAAGCCCGCTGTCGCTCTCCGCACCCAACCCGGGCGGCGATCCCTTCCTGCTCGACATGGCGACCAGTTCAATACCATGGAACAAGGTGCTGCGCTTCCGGACCGAGGGCCTGGAGCTGCCGCCGGGCGTTGCGGTGGACACCTCCGGCGCCTTCGTCACGGACCCCAACCACGCCGTGGCGCTGGCCCCCGTGGGGGGCGCGGATTTCGGCTACAAGGGCGCAGCTCTGGCCGGCATGGCAGAGGTGCTGGGTGGAATTCTCAGCGGCATGCGGCTGTCGGCCGATCAGGACGGACTGGCGCTGGGCGACACCAAGGTCGGCCATTTCGTGATGGCGATCGACCCGACGCTGTTCATGACGATGGAGGCCTTCGGCGCGAGGCTTGAGGCCTATCTCGGAAACTTCAGGTCCCAGCCCGGAACCTATGCGGCGGGCGGGCCAGAGTGGGAGCGCCGCCGCATCCGCGAACGTGACGGCATACCGCTGCCTGACGGGCTTTACGCCGAACTGCGCCTTGCGGGTGAGCGGGCCGGCGTGTCCTTTCCGGACTGAATGGCAACCGGCATGAAGGAGAACCGCGCGGCGGGGATCATCTGGATGCTCGCCACGATGTTCTGCTTCATCACGCTCGACGCGATCATGAAGCACCTGATGGAGAGTTACTCGCTGGTGCAGGTCACCTGGGCGCGTTTCTTCTTCGCGACCATTATCGCGGCGCTGGCCTGCGGCAGGGACATTGGCCGGCTGGCGAAGACCCGCCACCCGAAGCCGCAGCTATTGCGCTCCGTGCTGCTGATGTCGACCACGGCGATGTTCAATGCCGGAATCCGCACGACGCCGCTCGCCACCGGCACAACCATCATGTTCCTCTCGCCGATCCTGGTCACGATCCTCGCCATTCCGCTGCTCGGCGAAAAAGTGGGTCTGCGGCGCTGGGCGGGTGTGGTGCTGGGGTTCACCGGCGCGCTCATCGTGGTCAGGCCGTGGGAGGAAGGGCTCGGCGCCTATGGCCATGGCGTGCTCTTCCTGCTGGCCGCGGCCTTCCTCAACGCCAATTACCAGATCCTGACGCGCAAGGTGCGCGGCGATGATCCGCGGACATCGCTGCTCTATACCGCGGCGGCGGGTGCGGTGGTGACGAGCCTGATCGTGCCGTGGTTCTGGTCCTGGCCCACCGGCTTTGACTGGCTGCTGCTGATCGCCAGCGGATTGGCCGGGGGCCTCGGGCACCTGTTCCTGATCCGCTCTTTCCAGGCAGCGCCTGCGTCCGTGGTGGCGCCCTTCTCCTATTCTTCGCTGCTGTGGGCGGCCCTGTTCGGCTTCGTCATCTGGGGCGACTGGCCGGAACTGTGGACCTGGGCGGGTGCTGCGATTATCATCGGGTCGGGACTATACATCTTCCACCGCGAGAGGCTGGCACATGAAGACCGTTGAATTCACCGCCATGAAGGACGGAACGCGCGAGGACTATCTCTTCCTCAAGCCGCTCGAGGATGACCACGTCAGGGCCACGGGCGACCGCGTCATCCGCGAACTCCGCCTGCAGGAGGAGGAGACACTTCCCGGCTA
>CAIYXE010000542.1 GCA_903930095.1 uncultured Hyphomicrobiales bacterium | reverse complement strand
CGCATCTTACCTGGACGGACAAACCGCTCCCCAACGACGTCCTCACCATGATCGAGATCGCCGGCGCGCGTCGCCGCTACCATGCGCCGCTCACCCGCACCATCTATCTCGGCAAGCCGCCGCAGCAGATGTTGGATGTCGCCAAGGTTGTGGTCGAAGGTGTCGATGCGGGCCTTGCCATCGCCAAACCGGGCAATACTGCGGAACAGGTCGAGGCCGCGTGGCAGGCCGTGCTCCGTCGGAATGGCCTTAGGAAGGATAGCCGCGTCGGCTATTCGATCGGGCTGTCCTATCCGCCCGACTGGGGCGAGCGCACGGTGAGCCTGCGCCCTGGCGACACGACGGAGCTCCAGGAAGGCATGTGCTTCCATATTCAGTCGGGGCTCTGGCTCGCGGATTTCGGAGTTGCGATCTCCGAATCCTTCGTCGTCGGTAAGGGCGGCGGTGAGCGCCTCTGCGACGTTGCGCGTGAACTTATTGTGATCGAGTAGGTATAGAGAGGGCGGTGCTAAGCTGGGTTCCCCAAGGCAGACTAGACGTGGCAATGAGCATGTTGACCGCTAGGCCTGGTGGCTCTCTTGCTATTAAGAGGTGATGAAGCACCTCAGGCGATAGGAATGCCAGGCGCATTGTCCGGCTGACAAACCGCTCCGTTACACCCTCCATCTTCGCCAGTTCACCTGCCGTCGCGACTTCTCCATTTTCGAGCTTCCGTCGCCAAGCCCAAGCTCTTCCAAGCGCCTTCAAGATATGCGGATCTTGGGACCGCGACTCCAAGGCCTGAGTATTATCAGGGGGTAAGATCTTCGGTCGTCCGTTTTGCTTTCGGATGGCGAGCGGGATGACTACGCGGATGGTGTCGTCAGGTCTGGTCATTCCGCTGCTCTCATCTGAGTGGTCACGGTAAGTTCTCTGGCGAGCATCGCGATGCCGTTGTTGCGGAGGTCGACGGCGAGGCCTTGAGAGCTGACGGTGACCCGCTGAACCAGTAAGCGGACGATCCGCGACTGCTCGGCGGGTATCAGCCGCTCCCAGATACCTTTGAAGTCTCTCAGCGCCTCGATGGCGGCACGTTCGTCCAAGCGGTGGTCCGCCTGACGGCAGGTCTCGATCACCCGTGCGGCAACGTCTGGCGTCGCTACGAGGCGGCGCAATTCGGCGATGACGGCCTCTTCTACCATGGCACCTGGCAGGCGGGCAGGGCCGGTGTCTCCGCCGGTCTCCCGGTTGCGGATGGCGTCCATCGAGACGTAGTAGTGGTATAGCCGTTCGCCCTTCCGGGTGTAGGTCGGTGTCATGGCCGTGCCAGCGGCGGTGAATATCATTCCTTTGAGAAGGGCCTCGGAGCCCCGTCGGTTCTTTGCCCCACGGGAGCGAGGTCTTTCCTTCAGAATGGCATGTACGGCATCCCAGATGTCCGGGGTGATGATGGCCGTATGTTCGCCTCGATAGGATGAACCCTTGTGGACCGCCTCGCCCAGATAGACGCGGTTGTTGATGAGCTTGTAGATGAATCCCTTGTCGATCCGTTTGCCGCGCTTGTTGAGCACCCGCTCGGCCTGCAGGGCGCGGGCGAGGGTG
>CAIYXE010000541.1 GCA_903930095.1 uncultured Hyphomicrobiales bacterium | reverse complement strand
TCCGCCTTGGCGACCCTGTAGAGACGCTTGATCTTCGCGGCCTGGCCGATCTGGTTGTCGCGTTCGACGATGTAGACAAAGTCGCCATGCGCGGTGATTTCCGAGAGGCCGACCCAGCCTTCCTCCGCCGTCTCGAGCGGATAGCGCACCGCACCCCATTCCTTGTCCTTGGGCTTGTAGGACAGGAGCTTGACCGAGCCCTTCTCATCATCGCCCCATTCGCGCTGGACCGCCATCCACAGCATGGTGTCGTCACCGCTGCCGGTCACGGTGATGCCCTCGAAGCCGAAGCGGGTTGCCCCGCGCAGCAGCTCGTCCGGAAGGCCGATGCTCTGGTCGATCTCGCCCTTGTCATTCACATGCAGGATGCCGTGCGGGATCATCTGGTCGCCGCGGCCTTCGGAAGCCAGCCAGAAGCCACCCTCGCCATCCGCCACGATGCCCTCGATGTCGAGCAGCTGTGCCGGGTTGCCATTGCGCGTGACCGGCAGCGCCGCGGTGATGGCCGCCGGTTTCTTCGCTGCATCGATGGTGAAGATCGTGGGTTGCCCGCTGTAGAAGGAGTCGTTCACGGCATACAGCATTCCGGGCTTGGCCGGATCGGCGGCAAGGCCCGAGAGCGCGCCCCAGCCGATGGGCAGGCCATCGCCGTCGCGGGTGGAGACGATGCTCGGATATGATGCGGTTTCCGCAGCGCGCTCATACAGCGTCACATGAGAGCGCACGCCGCCGTCCTCGACGAGGTCGACCTCATTGGCGACGGCGATGAGGTTGCGGCCGGGTATGGCGATGATGCCTTCGGGGCTGAGGCCCGACGGCAGGATCTGGCTGAAGGCGGGTGCCGCGCCGGTATCCTTGAACACGCCCACGACCGAGGCGCGCTCGGACAGCACGAAGATGTAGTTGGTATCTCCGAACGCCTTGACCTCTGCACCTTCAGGCTCAATGCCCTTGGAGTTGCGGCGGTCGGGATAATGGCCGTGCAGCGCGACCTCGTGCTCGAGGCTGGCGCCCGATTCGAACAGGACCTCGCCCGTCTTGCTGAAGATGGTGAAGCTGCGTGAGCCGCCCTTATAGTCGCCCTCGTTGGCGGTCAGCAGGCGTTCGCCGTCGATCCACTGGATGGTGTCGGGCTCGCGCGGCTGGCCCTTCTTCTCGCCTGTGAACTTCAGGGCGCCGTCACGCTTGGTGTCGATGCCCGTGAGGTCGACCGTACCGGCGCTGAAGTGGCTGATGACCTTTCCGGCAGCATCGAGGACAACGATATGATTGTTTTCCTGCAACGTCACCGCGATCTCGTTGGCGGCGTTGATGTCGACGTATTCGGGCTCCGGGTCTTCGCCCGCGACGGCGGCAAGGCCGGTGACCGCCGCCGTCACCTTGCTCGCGCAGTCCGGAACGCCGTCCGTCAAGAGGAAGATCTGCACGTTGCCGGCGGGCATCTGCGGGATCTCGCCGTCGTTCAGCTCCTCGTCACGCTCGTTCTCGACGGCCACGGCGGCGATCGATCCGTCGGGCGAGACGGCAACCGAGTCCGGCTGGCCGCCGAGGTCGCAGCTTGCAGAGATGGTCTTGCCGGCGGCATCGACGGCGAGCAGGGCGCCCGAAGGCTCCGCCTTGCTGGCAGAGGTGTTGAGGCCGACGAGAATCATCTTGCCTGCGGTGGCAACAGAGGTGGGTTCCCCGTCCAGCGCCAGCGATCCTCCGGTCTTCGGCTGGCGGGGATCAGCGATGTCAATGAAGCCGATGCGCTTGCCG
>CAIYXE010000540.1 GCA_903930095.1 uncultured Hyphomicrobiales bacterium | reverse complement strand
GTGGACAGGGAGGAACACCCGCATGACGGGATGATCATGGCCGACAGGGTGGACCAGATGTGGGGAGCCGACATGACCCAGGCGGTCACCACCGTCGAAGGCCGCGCCTATGTCTTCATAGCCGTCGACCATTGCTCGGGCGAGCTGGTCGGAACCCACGCCTCTTCCAGCGCCAGCCGCTGGAAGGCCCTCGAGCCGATCCGGCAGGGGGTGGCGAAGCTCTTCGGTGCGGTGGAGGAAAACGTTGCTGCTGGTCTGATTCTTCGCCACGACAACGGACCCAACTATCTCGCTGATGACTTCCAGGACGAGATCGAATTCCTCGGGATCAAAAGTTCGCCCGCCTTCGTGCGCCAGCCAGAGGGCAACGGCGTGGCGGAGAGGATCATCAAGACGCTGAGGGAGCAACTGCTCTGGGGTCCGGCACTTCCCGACCATAGAGGCACTTCGCAAGGGGCTCGCGGAGGTCGCTATCCCGAGACAGCTCTTCGCCAAAATCCTGCGGCTGATCGCCGGACTGCGGCCACCGCCTGATCCAGTGCCGACATGAGCGGACCGGTTGTAATGAGTTCCAACGAAAACCTATTTCGCCGAACTCACGTCTTCCGCCGCCGATGCGCAGAGCGTTGCCTATTTCATCAAAGGCGCGCAATCCTGCTACGTGGCGCAGCCGAACGGCTCTAAGTCTTCGGCGTCCTGCTCCTACAGCGTGGCGGACACGAGCGGCAAAGCGGAGCCCCCAGCTGCGCTGCGGATCAGCAAGCAGGGGCCCGGCATGGCCGTGGCCGGAACGCCGTTCACCTATTTGATCAGCGTGTCGAATGGCGGCCTTGGGGCGGCGGGCAGCGCCACGATCAAGGACCAACTTCCCGCCGGCCTGATCTACAATTCCTACACAGGCACTGGCTGGTCCTGTGCGGCATCGGGCACGCCCGCGCTGCTCACCTGCACCTACCAGAGTGCGATCGCGGGAGGTGCCAGCAGCGCGCCGCTGACGATCAACGTGACGCCGGCCGCCTCGCCCGAGAGCTTCGAGAACTGGGCGTCGGTCGATCCCACAGGCGGCGGTCTTTCGAGCGCCCCCGGAGCCACCAACTGTTCCCACGCTGACATTGACTCCGGCGTCTGTGCCAAGACCATCACGGCCCTTACGTCGCCGACCGACCCCTATCTCACCGTCGACATCTCGGACCCGTCACCTTCCCCCGAACCCGGTGAGGAGGTGATCTACACGGTGACCATCGAAAATGAGGGGGGTGGTGACCCGCCCCCCAATACGCCGGTCTATGTCGATCTGCCGGAGGAGGCGATCTACGACGACGGTCAGACTGAAACTGAAAACCCGGATTGGGACAGCGAAGTTTCCGGCGGTGGAGCAGCGGACGTGGTGTGCAACTGGGTGGGCGATCCGTCTGACCCCAATGACACGCCCAGCGATATTGAAACGCTGAAGGTCATCGTCGACGTTCCGGATGATGTCGAGGAAGGAACGAGTTTCGACGCCGAGGTTTTCGCCGACCGGGACGGTGACCCGATCAATCCCGTGCCAGCCTCCTGCATCCCCAGCGCCGAATTGACCTGCAGCGAAAGCGAGTGGACTTTGGGCCTCGACGGTTTCACCGTCACAAAGTCGCAGCCCGTGTCAACGCTTGCTGTGGGCAAGCGAAGCATCTACACGCTGAGCATCTCAACCACTGGTACCGCCGTTTCCACCGACGTGAAGGATCAACTTCCTGACGGCATGAAACTGATTTCGGTGTCGAGTACAGGCAATTCCTGGCAGTGCGCCACCTCGCCCGCCAATCTCGTTCTCTGCAATAAGGTCATTTCGAGCGGTAGCCCGGAAGAGATCTTTGTGGAGGTTGAGGTCGAACCCCATATCAATGCCACCACACTTACCAACTATGCGTCCGAGGGTGCGGAGGGCGCGGCGCCCGAGCCGGGTACTGAATGCGGCTCGGCTATCTTCGCATCTTCTGCCTGAAGCCGAATAGCTCGCGGAAAATCAAGCAATGGAAATACCGGGCACAGGTCTCATAAAGTGAAACCGCCGGGGCAACTTGCCACCGGCGGTAACCGTCAGGCTTATTGCTGAGCGCTGTTTACCAGCCGAAGCCGACCGTCATGCCGGTTTCACCGTCACCGACTTGGTCGGCGTTGACATCCGAGCCCTTGCCGAACTGGAAGATGCCGTGGGCATTGTTGTTGCCCTGCTGATTGAGGGTGGCGGAGTGATTGTTACCTTCCTGGACGATCATGCCGAGGTTGCCCGCACCGCCCTGC
>CAIYXE010000539.1 GCA_903930095.1 uncultured Hyphomicrobiales bacterium | reverse complement strand
TGCACATCATCGGCTTCGACCGGCCCTTCACGGTCATCGGCGAGCGCATCAACCCCCCGGGCCGCAAGAAGCTGGCCGCCGAGATGCAGGCCGGCAATTTCGACACCGTCATCAAGGATGCGCTGGCCCAGATGGCAGCGGGCGCCCATATCCTTGACGTCAACGCCGGCGTCACCGCGGTGAACCCCAACGAGACCGAGCCGCCGCTGATGCGCCAGACGCTGGAGATCGTGCAGTCGATCTGCGACCTGCCGCTGTGCATCGACTCATCCGTCACCTCCGCCCTCAAGATGGGCCTCGAGACGGCCAAGGGCCGCCCGCTGGTCAACTCGGTGACGGGCGAGGAAGAAAAGCTCGAAGCCATCCTGCCGCTGGTGGCGAAGTACAACGTCGCCGTCGTCGCCATCTCGAATGACGAGACGGGCATCTCGGAAGATCCGGACGTACGCTTCGAAGTGGCGCGGAAGATCGTCGAGCGCGCTGCCGACCATGGCATCAAGCCGCATGACATCGTGGTCGATCCGCTGGTGATGCCGATCGGCGCCATGGGCACGGCGGGCCAGCAGGTGTTCCGCCTCGTCCGCCGTCTGCGCGAGGAACTGAAGGTCAACACCACCTGCGGCGCCTCCAATATCTCCTTCGGCATGCCGAACCGCCGCGCCCTCACCGGCTACTTCCTCGCCATGGCCGCCAGCCACGGCATGACCTCTGCCATCATGAACCCGCTCCATGATGAAGACATGCACGCCATCTACGGCGCGAACGTGCTGAACGGCACCGACCGGAACTGCAAGTTCTGGACGAACAGGTTCCGCGAGATGACGGCTGCCCCCTCCGCTGCCGCGCAGGCTGCGGGCGAAATCTCATCCAACGAGGAAATCGAAGCCCGCCGCAAGGCCCGCGAAGAGCGCCGCCGCCGCTCGTGAGGCGCAACGGCCCCGCTCTCAATCGCATTCCTCTCCCCCACCGGGGGGAGAGGAAGATATGTCAAAAAACGAGCATGGGACGTCCGCAATGACCGAAACGAACCCCCTCATCGTCTTCACGCCTTCGGGCAAGCGCGGGCGCTTCGCCGTGGGAACGCCCGTCCTCCAGGCGGCGCGTGCGCTGGGCGTCGACATTGACTCGGTGTGCGGTGGCCGCGCCATCTGCGGGCGCTGCCAGGTGAATGTGGGCGAAGGCGATTTCGCCAAGCACGGCATCACGTCAGCCGCTGCGCATGTCTCCGGCATCACCAAGGTCGAGGAGCGCTACGACAGGGTCCGCGGGCTGCCGCAGGGCCGCCGCCTCTCCTGCCAGACGCAGATCCTGGGCGATCTCGTCATTGACGTTCCCCCTGAGTCCCAGGTCCACAAGCAGGTCGTCCGCAAGGAGGCCGACACCCGCGCCATCGAACTCGATCCGGCCACCAGGCTGTGCTTCATCGAGGTCGAGGAGCCCGACATGCACAAGCCCTCCTCAGACCTCGAGCGCGTTTACAAAGCGCTGCAGGAGCAGTGGGGCATCGACAATCTCTCCTGCGACTTGTCCATCATCGCGGACCTGCAGAAGGTGCTGCGCAAGGGCGAGTGGAAGATCACCGCCGCCGTCTTCGCGCGCGCCCCCGGCGGCGGCAACCGCCTCGTCTCGATCTGGCCTGGCTTCCATGACAAGGCCTTCGGCATCGCCATCGACGTGGGCTCCACCACCATCGCGGCCCATCTCACCAATCTCTCGACGGGAGAGGTCACGGCCTCGGCAGGCCTGATGAACCCGCAGATCCGCTTCGGCGAAGACCTGATGAGCCGCGTCTCCTACGTGATGATGAACCCGGGCGGCGAGAAGGAAATGACCGCCGCCATCCGGCAGGCGCTGAATACCCTGGCCCAGGATGTGGCGAAGCAGGGCGGCATCGACATCACCGACATTCTCGAGGTGGTGCTGGTTGGCAACCCCGTCATGCATCACCTGTTCCTTGGCATCGATCCCATCGAGCTCGGCGGCGCGCCCTTTGCACTCGCCACGGGACTGGCCGTCACCTGCCCGGCAAAAGAACTTGATCTGCAGCTGAACCCCGGCGCCTGGGCCTATGTGCTGCCCTGCATCGCGGGCCATGTGGGTGCCGACACCGCCGGCGTCGTCCTCTCCGAGTCGCCCCATGAGCAGGATGAGATCATGCTGGCGGTGGACGTGGGCACCAACGCCGAGATCGTGCTCGGCTCCAGGGCCCGTCTTCTTGCCTGTTCGTCGCCCACTGGCCCCGCCTTCGAGGGCGCGCAGATTTCCTCGGGCCAGCGCGCGGCACCTGGCGCCATCGAGCGCATCCGCATCGACCCCGCAACGCTCGAACCGCGCTACAAGGTGATCGGCGTCGACCTCTGGTCGGACGAGCCGGGCTTCGAGGAGGCAATCGCACAGACCGGCGTCACCGGCATCTGCGGCTCCGGCATCATCGAGGCGATCGCGGAGATGTATCTCTCGGGCGTCATCAACCAGGACGGGCTGGTGGACGGCGCCCTTGCTGAGAAGAGCCCGCGCATCGAAGCCTACAAGCGCACGTTCAACTATGTGATCAGGGCACCGCGCGAGGGCGGCAACGAGCCGATGATCCGCGTCACGCAGAACGACGTGCGCGCGATTCAGCTTGGCAAGGCGGCACTCTATGCGGGCGTCAGGTTGTTGATGGACAAGCTGGGCATCGAGCAGGTCGGCAAGATCCGGCTTGCGGGCGCATTCGGCAGCCACATCGATGTCAAGTACGCGATGATCCTTGGACTGATCCCCGATTGCGATCTCTCCAAGGTGCAGAGTGCCGGCAATGCCGCGGGCACCGGCGCGCGAATCGCTCTTCTCAACATGAAGGCGCGCGACGAGATCGAAAGCGTGGTGCGCCGCATCGAGAAGATCGAGACGGCGGTGGAGCCGATGTTCCAGCAGCACTTCGTGGAGGCGATGGCGATTCCCCACAAGACGGCACCATTCCCGAAGCTTTCGGCCGCTGTCGTGCTACCGCCCCCGAAGGAAATCGTTTCCACCGGCGATGATGGTGGTGAACGGCGCAGGCGGAGACGCGCTTAGTATACTCATGACATTGTCCCGGGCTTGACTCCACTCGTGTGGAGCACGCTCTGGTATTGCTTTGTGCCGTTTTGCGATGTAAGCATTTCTTGCTCAGAAGACTGAGAGCCCGGCGTTTAGCGGCCGGCCGTTTACCATCACCAATGAACGGAAGAGAAATGCCACTTTCAAAAAAACAGATAGCTTACCTTAACAAGATCATCGCAACCGCCCAGAAAGTTCTGGATACGGCAGAACGCGAAGATAGCCGGGCCGGGCACCATAACGGTGCAAAGCGCAGCCGCCGCTCATCCGCCGAAGCAGAGAAGATGCGGGCCGATATCCTGGCGAAGCGCTCAAAGGGCGTTCCAGCCATCAAGCTTGCCGAAAAATATGGCGTGAGCACTGCTTACATCTACATGATCAAGTAGAAGGCTCTCCACCCGAGATTGCCTCTTTGCTTGCAAATACAACTTGTCTGAATTTGTAAACGTTTTCTTTTTGCTTTACTCTGCTTTCGAGTCAGCAGTGACTTGTTGTCAGCTTCAGCGGCGTCCAGCGCCTGAGACTTTCGTCATCTCTTCTGTTGCATGAGTAGCCAGCACGCGCCCTGCGAGATAGAGCGAGCCGCAGATCAGGATACGCGGCGCGGGAACGCCGAGTGATGCCTGCATAAGCGCCGCCTCGAGACCTTGAGCTGTCTCGGCGGGCAATCCGTGGGCACGCGCTGCTTCAGCGAGCCTTTCCGCAGGAACGGCATTCTCCTCATCCGGAATGGTGATCGTCACCACCCGGCTGGCCACACCCGAGAAGCAGCCGATGAAGCTCCCCACATCCTTGGTGTTGAGCATCCCCCAGACCAGCACCAGCGGGCGCGAATGCCTGTCATTCAGCTCAGAGAAGGCCTGTGCCAGCACGCGGCCTGCCGAAG
>CAIYXE010000538.1 GCA_903930095.1 uncultured Hyphomicrobiales bacterium | reverse complement strand
TTCCACAATGGGGCTGCCGCGGATGCCCTTCATCCAGGCGGCCGGCATGGGGAGGTAGAAGGCAGAGAGGCCGGAGGCCCTGGCGGGCCCGCGCTCCAGCATCAGCACCCGGGCGCCCTTGTCCTTCACCAGCCGCCATGCAGCGACACAGGCGGCCGAGCCGCCGCCGGCGAGGATGTAATCGTAGCCCCGGCTCATGGGCGGATCGTCCAGGGCCCGGCCCTGCCGCGTTGTATCCCGCCGGTCCCGGGGATGATGCCTTCCATGCCTGATCTGCTCCGCAGCTGCGCGCCCGTGTGGCGCGGCGCGAGTATGCCGGGAATGGAATCGGATGCCAATCTCGTGGATGAGGCCTCGAGGCTGGCTTACCTTATGGCAGCATTTTTGACAGGTTCATGATCCGTTCCGGATTTCTTGCAAACGTTTTCACAAGCACTGTCTGCAACTCGGACGTGAGCTTAAGACACGGCTGTGCGGCAAGCCGTTGGCGCCATTGGGCATTGTGAGGTTGCGACAAATCCTGTCGCAATCTTGACAATTACAAAGCTTTGCAGAGCCCGTTGCAAGGTGCGCGCTTTGTTCCGGGGCAGGCTCGGTCGTTTACGGTGATGGAATGAATCCGGTCACTGCAATCCATATCAAAATTGCGGGGGGACGAGAGCTTGTGTATACCACGATAAGTTGTTTATACTTCCATTATTTGGAGTGCGGATGTGGGTTCCGCCGCGACTGCAGATGAAGGACCCGCCACCGGTTGGAGTTGCTCAATGTCATTGATGCGCCGCTTTCTCGCCGTCGCCCTTCTGGGCCTTTCCGTCTCGCTGACCCCGGCCCTCGCCCAGAGCGATGCGAAGCCCGGCTCGCCCCGCCTCGCGGAGCCCACCCCGCCGGGCGCGTCGCTGGGCCAGCTGGCCGAAGATGACGCGGATCTACAGACGGTCCTCAACACGCTCCGGGCGGAAGCCGCCGCCAAGGGCAGCGTCAAGGTGGCAGTCAGGACAGCCGTGCCCTACGCCCCCGAAGCCCGGCTCGGGGACCAGGAACGGCTGCAACAGCGCCAGGAAATCGCCGCCGCCGCCAAGGCCCTGCGCCTTGCGCTTCCGGCGACCCGGTCCTTCGAGGCTTCCGAGGACAAGCCACATGTCATCATCGATCTCAACGGCGCCGGTCTCGCACGTCTCGTAGCCTTCCCCGGCCTCGTGCGGATCTTCCCGGAGGAGCAATTCAACTGGCAGCGCGACCTGGTGCAGATGCGTGTGAATGCAGTGACGGCGCGCAATCGGAACGCGCAGCGCCTGACCTCGCCCGCCGAAAAGCGAGCGGTGACGCCGAAAATTGTCGGCGGGGTCGTCGCCGCACCATCAACGCATCCCTTTCAGATCGGAATCGTCGCCAAGAGAATCCGGAACAATTTCCAGGCACAATTCTGTGGCGGCACCCTGGTGGCAGAGCGCTATGTTGTGACTGCAGCGCACTGCATAGAGGATGTTACCGACGCTTATGGACAGATTCAGGTTCTGGTCGGCACCCAAAGGCTGAATCGCGGCGGACGGCGCATCGGCGTCGCCGAAGTGCTGATGCATCCCCTCTATGACGGCTGGACGCTGGACTATGACGTCGCCGTCCTGAGGCTGACCACGCCGGTAACCGGCATCCCCTTTGCCAGTCTCGCAGCTTCCGAGCCGACGGTTGCGGGAACCATTCTGCGGTCATCGGGGTGGGGAAGATTAGTCTATAGAGGCACCAAGCCCTCCAGCCTGATGGAGGTCGACCTTCCATTCGTGCCGACGGTCGATGGCTCGTGCATCAATGAAGAGGACATCACGCCCCGCATGATCTGTGCCGGTGAGACCGGGAAGGACACCTGCGGAGGCGATTCCGGCGGGCCCCTGACGATCAACCGCGGCGCTGGCTATACGGAACTGGTCGGCATTGTGAGCTTCGGGACCGGCTGCGGTTGGGAGGGCTATCCTGGCGTCTACTCAAATGTGGCGGACAGCAGCATCAAGACCTTTATCGAAAACGCTCTCTCGGCACCCCCGCCCGCCTTCAATTTCGCTGTGGCAACGCAAACCGTTAGCGAAGGTGCACGACGGGTGACTCTGACGGTGACGCGCGAATCCCCTGTCGAAGCAGCCAGCGTGCGCTTCGCGACGGCCGACGGGACGGCGCTGAACAGGTCAGACTTCAGGTCTCGGTCGGGGATCGTGAGGTTCAGGCA
>CAIYXE010000537.1 GCA_903930095.1 uncultured Hyphomicrobiales bacterium | reverse complement strand
TATCAGTCCGAGGACTACTATTTCTGCGACCTGGTGCGCAGCGAGCTGGGTGTGAAGATCTGGGTCGACCGTTCGATCAAGCTCGCCCACACGGGCTACTACGTGTTCAAGAATTAGCCGGCACATTCTAGCTGACAGCGCGCCCCGTGAGGTGCTGGCTCTGGCTTCCGGGCTGCCATTGCCTTAAAACAATCGTTTGTAAGATACTCCGGACTGGTCAGCAATGAGCGACAGGGAAGCGGCGGGCGTTGCGGCTGCGTTACGCAGGAGCCGCGGTCTGTTCATCGGCGTCGGGCTGTTCTCGGGGGTCATCAACGTGCTCGCGCTGACCGGCGCAATCTACATGCTGCAGGTCTATGACCGGGTCCTTGCTTCCCGCAGCGTACCGACGCTGGTGGCGCTCAGCATACTCATGGTTGCGCTTTTCTCGGCCAGTGGCGTTCTCGATCTCCTGCGCACGCGGATCATGGCGCGCATCGGCCTGCGCGTGGACGAAGCCCTCCGCGAGCGCGTGTTCGACTGCCTGCAGAAAGGCTCATTGCGCGGCCGGGACGGGGACGGGATGCAGCCGGTGCGGGACCTTGACCGCGTGCGGAGCTTCCTGTCCGGGATCGGTCCTACCGCGCTGTTCGACCTGCCATGGATTCCCGTCTACATCGCGATGATCTTTCTGCTGCATCCGCTCATGGGATGGTTCGCGGTGGCCGGCGCCCTTCTTCTCGTCGCGATGACGTTACTGACGGAGTTGCTCAGCAAGGGACCCGCGATGCAGGCGGTGCGCAGCGCCAGCCTTCGGCTCGCTCTGGCCGGTGCTGCGGAGCGCAACGCGGAGGTCGTGCGCGCGATGGGGATTTCCCCGCAACTGCTGAAGCGCTGGCGCGCGTTCAGCGATCTCCATCTCGGCGATCAGCTCAAGGCTTCCGATGCCGCGGGCGGAATGGGCGTGATGTCGAAGATCATCCGCCTGCTGTTGCAATCCGGCATCCTCGGGCTTGGCGCCTATCTCGTGCTGCACAACCAGGTTTCGGCGGGTGCGATCATCGCGGGATCGATCGTGATGTCCCGGGCGCTCGCGCCGATCGAGATTGCCATCCAGCATTGGCGCGGCTTCGTGGAGTCCCGGCAGGCCTCGCGAAGGCTGCGGGAGCTTTTCGCAGCCACAGGTCCTGCCAGCCGCCAGGTGACGGCGCTTCCGGCGCCGCACAGGTCGCTTGCGGTGGAAAACCTGTCCGTTGCGCCTCCCGGCCAGTCCAGGCCAACCATCAATAATGTTTCCTTCGGCCTCAAGGCGGGCGAGGCGATCGGCATCATCGGGCCGAGCGGGTCCGGCAAGTCAACGCTGGCGCGCGCGCTGGTGGGCGTGTGGCGGCCGGAAAGCGGGGCGGGCACCGTTCGGCTCGACGGCGCCTCGCTGGACCAGTGGCAGCCCGATGACCTCGGGCAGCATGTCGGTTACCTGCCGCAGGATATCCAGCTGTTCGAAGGAACAGTGGCGGAGAACATCGCCCGCCTCGACCCTGCCGCCTCTGATGACGCTATCGTGTCCGCCGCGCAGGAGGCTGGAGCCCATCACATGATCGTCAATCTGCCGGATGGCTACCAGACGCGGCTGGGTGCCAACGGCACAGGGCTTTCGGCAGGCCAGCGCCAGAGGATCGCGCTGGCGCGGGCGCTTTATGGAAAGCCCTTTCTCGTGGTGCTGGACGAGCCGAATTCCAACCTCGATGCGGCTGGGGATGCTGCCCTCTCGGAAGCCATCAGGACGATCCGCGAGCGTGGCGGCATTGCCGTCGTCATCGCCCACCGGCCGGCCGCCCTGGCCAATATCGACAAGGTCATGGCTATGGCCTCCGGGCATGTGCAGGCCCTTGGGCCAAAGGAGGATGTGCTGCGAAAGGTTCTCACCGCCGTGCCCTCCGCTGCGGCAACGCAGGCTGCCGCAGGGCGCACCGGCACGGACCGCGACGGGTCCGCCTAGCCATGCCACTGCAGGAAAATATCGCTGAGGCGGCGCGCCGGTCGGCGCGCATGCATGTCGTGGCCGGTCTTGCCGTCGTCTTCCTCATGCTGGGAGGCATCGTGGTGTGGGCCGCGCTGACGGAGATCGCGGGCGCGGTGCTCAGCTCCGGAGTGGTCGTCGTCGAATCCGATGTCAAAAGGGTCCAGCATCCCGCGGGGGGCGTCGTCTCGGAGATCAACGTCCGGAATGGCAGCCAGGTGAAGGCCGGGGACGTCGTGATACGGCTCGACGAGACCGTGAGCCGCGCCAATCTCCAAATGATCACCAAGCAGCTGGACGAGCTGGTGATGCGTGAGGCCCGCCTCGAGGCCGAACGCGATGGCGCTCACGCAATCGCTGTTCCGGAAAGCTACCGCGGCCGGGAGGCGGACCCCGAGATCGCCAGGCGCATCGCCGGTGAGACGGCGTTCTTCAGGAGCCGGAGGGCGACGCTTGAAGGCCAGAAGCAACAGCTCTCGGAACGCATCCTTCAGCTGAGGGAGGAGATTACGGGCCTCAACCGGCAGATCGATGCCAAGAAGGCTGAGATCGGGATCGTTGCCCAGGAACTGACGGGCGTGGCGGAGCTCGAGAAGCTGAAGCTCGTCACCACCATGCGCGTCAACCAGCTCCGCCGCGATGCCACGCGCCTCGAAGGTGAGCGTGGCCAGCTCGAATCGTCTGCCGCCCAGGCAAGGGGGCGCATCGCGGAGATCGAGGTCGAGATCCTGCGGATCGAGCAGGACTTCAGAACCGGTATCATCGAGGAACTGCGCGACAACCGTGCCCAGCAGGCCGAGTTCATGGAGCGCAAGGTGACCGCCGGCGACCAGCTGAAACGCATGGAGATACGCGCGCCGCAGTCCGGCACGGTGCACGAGCTGTCCGTTCACACAATCGGCGGCGTCGTGAACCCGGCGGAGACCATCATGCTCATCGTTCCCGACGGGGACGACCTCATCATCGAGGCGCGTATCGCGACACATGATATCGACCAGGTGCTGCAGGGCGACAGGACGGCGCTGGTCCGGCTTTCAGCCTTCGACCACCAGACAACACCCGAACTGACCGGGCAGGTCGTGAGCGTTTCCGCCGACCTGACGGTCGACCGCGTGACGGGTGTGCCGTACTACCTGACGCGCATCAAGATCCCGAAGGAAGAAAAAGACAGACTCGACGGCAAGCGCCTCGTCCCTGGCATGCCTGTGGAGGTTCACATCAAGACGGGCGACCGTACCGTTCTTTCATACCTGATGAAGCCCGTGAGGGACCAGATGGAACG
>CAIYXE010000536.1 GCA_903930095.1 uncultured Hyphomicrobiales bacterium | reverse complement strand
GCGGTGGCCATCGTCCGCCAGCGGCTCGACAAGCGCATCGCCTGGTGGATCGTGCGCATGACGGGCACCAACATCTATGCGATCAGCTTCGGCATCACGGCGGTGTGCGGCGTGATCGCCGCCTTCATCGGCGAGCACACGGTGGCGGCCATGATGCTGCCGGTGGGCGTGACACTCATCACGCTCACCTCGAACGACCCGAGAAAGGTCCACAACCTCGCGGCCGTCATCCTGTTCTCGATCTCCTACGGCTGCTCGATCGCCGGCGTCGCAACACCCTCAGGCGGCGCCCGCAACGCCATCATCATCAGCTACTGGAAGGACTTCTTCTACAACCCGCTCGATCCCGCGACCCACCGCTTCCTGATGGATTACGTGACCTGGATCATCTACGCCTTCCCGATGTTCCTCCTGAGGTTGCCGATCGTCACCCTCATGCTGGTCTATACCTTCAAGCCAGAGGTGACGGACCTGTCGCGCGCCGTCTCGCGGCTTCGCACCCAGGTCTCCATGCAGGGGCCGATGCGCGCCTCCGACTGGCTCACCATCCTCATCTTCGCCCTGACGATCATCGGCTGGGTCACGCTCTCGAACTCGCTGGGCCTCGGGGTCATCGCCATCGGGGGTGCCGCCGCCTTCCTCATCCTCGGCCTCGTCCGCTGGGAGGACATCAACTCAGGCGTCAACTGGGGCGTCGTGCTCCTCTATGCCGCCGCGATCTCGCTTGGCGTCGAGATGAAGGAAACGGGCGCCGCCGAATGGGTGGCGCAGAGCGTCTTCGAGGTCATGCACGCGGCAGGCGCCAGCAACACCTTCGGCTTCAATACAGTGATCTCGCTGCTGACGATCGGCGTCTCGAACACCATGACGGCGGGCGCGGCGGTTGCCGTCCTCGCGCCCGTCGTGCTTAAGACCGCAGTCGCCGCGGGCCAGGACCCGATCAGCGCAGGGTTCGTCACCGCCATTTCCGCAGCCTTCGGCTACCTGACGCCGGCCGCCCAGCCCGCCTTCACCATCATCTATGCCTCAGGCTTCCTGAAGGGCCCCGATTTCTTCAAGATCGGTATCCGCATGATGGCCTTGTCATTCATTGTGCTGCTGGCGATTTCGGTGCTGTACTGGCCCTTCCTCACGCCTTAAATCTGGGATCATGGTCTTCAAGCGCTCCATACTCTCGGACCGGCAGGAAGCCGCCGTCCAGAAGACGCTGCAGAACCTGCGCACCCAGCGCCGGAACCGCTTCCGCATCCTCGCCTGCATTGACGGCTCGGAGGAATCCCTCGTCACCGTGCGTTTGGCCGCCCGCTTCTCGGTCCAGGACAATTGCGACCTGATCGTGCTCTACGTGCGCCCCATCGATTCAGGCCTCCAGTCCGGCGGCATCCAGATCAGGCTGGCCCGCCAGAACATGCTGGAGGCGGGCTTCGAGATCCCCGGCGTCAGCCACCTGAAGGAGGCGCTGGAGGTACTGAAACAAGAGGGAATCGACGTTTCCGGATGGCCCAAGGAAGCCCAGCGCAGCGATGCCTGGGGCGATCCCGCGGGCGACAACAAGCTGGAGTTCAGGAGCCCGGAAGGCCGGGTCGTCGTGCTGAAGCTCAAGACTGCCCCCGACGTGGCCAACGGCATCCTCGACCAGTACGAGCTCGGCCCCTATAATCTGATCATCTTGGGCGAGCCGTCGCGCTGGCGCGCAGAATTCATGGCCTTCTTCGATTCTGGCATCGTGCAGACGGTCACGACCATGGCGCCCTGCTCCGTGCTGGTGGCCAGGAACAGCCTCGCCAGGCATGGTTTCTTCATCTGCACAGACGGCTCCTCGCGCTCCATGCAGGCGGTGCGCCGCGCCGCCGTCCTGGCCGATGTGACGGGAGAACCCATCACCCTGTTCTCCGTCGCAGACAGCCCTGCGGGCAAGCCCGCCGCCGAAGAGGCGGTGGCCAATGCGAAGGCACTCCTCAAGGCCATGAAGATCCATGTCGCTGACACCCGCGTCGCCATCGGCAAGCCGGCAGAGGAAATCGTCGAGTGCGGATCGCTCTACAAGGTGATCGTGGTCACGGATGAGGGCCGCTCGCGGCTCCAGCGCGTCATCCGCGGCTCCACGGCGACCGATGTGGTGCGCAAGGCCCGCACCAGCGTGCTGGATGTGAGATAAAGGGCAGATTCGCAAGGCGCCGGGAGGGGACCATGGCGGACTACAGGCTCTATTGCTTCGGCGAGTCGGGCAACGCCTACAAGGCGGCGCTCATGCTGGAGCTCTGCCGGCTGTCCTGGCAGCCGGTCTTCGTCGACTTCTTCAATGGCGAGACGCGCACGCCCGAGTACCGCGCCACGGTGAACGAGATGGGCGAAGCGCCAGTCCTCGAGCATGAGGGGCGCAAGCTCACCCAGTCCGGCGTGATCCTCGACTATCTGGCGGAGGTCACCCGCAAGTTCGGCCCCAAGAGCGATGACGAGCGGCGTGAGATCTGGCGCTGGATCCTGTTCGACAATCACAAGTTCACAGCCAGCCTCGCGACGCTCCGCTACCTCATCCAGTTCGCAAAGACAGGCGAAACGCCGGTGACCGAATTCCTGCGTGCGCGCGCGGTGAGCGCCCTCAGGCTGGCGGACCAGCACCTGGCGGAGCGGCCCTTCATCATCGGAAAGCGCGCAACCATCGCCGACATCTCGATGGCCGGTTATCTTTTCTACGGCGAGGAACTGACCGTGCCCCTCGAGGCCCACGTCAACCTGATGAAATGGCTGGACCGCATCCGGGCCCTGCCCGGCTGGAAGCACCCTTATGACCTGATGCCGCGCGCCAGCGCCTGAAGCGCTCAGCCCTTCGCCGGCTCCGTGGCGTCGAGGTACTCGTCAAGATGCTCGAGGTTCTCGAAGCGCATCCAGCCCTCCTCGGTCTCGGCCTCGACGGTGCCGTCGGATAGGATGCGGGCCGGGCGCAGGCGAATGAAACGTTCCTCGACCACATAGAGCTGGCCCGGAAGCGGCTCTTCGGCCTCGTCATCCGGAACCTCAGGCAAGGGCGCCGCGAAATTCTCTGAAGGCGCCGCGGCAGCCGCCTTCGGGTCGAAGGCCTGCTCGATCTTCTGGCGGGCCTGTTCAAGCGCCTTGATTGTATCGCGGGTGGGCTCGGACACCTCCGCCGCCGGGGATGCGGCCATGGCCGCACCGGCGGCCTCGCCGGCCTTGCGGCCGAATTCGGGAATGGCCGCCGCGGGTGGGGCGGGTGCGGCGGCTGCAACGTCCGCGCCGTCAGCGAGCAGTGCGAGCTGCTGATCCAGCAGGCTGATCACACTGCCGAGGCCGAGGCTAAGGATGCCGCCAACGAGCAGCAGCGCGGCAAGGTCCAGCCCGATCCTGTAGCCGGCCAGCGAGGCCGTCGAGACCAGCGCCATCAGGCCCAGGGCCACCCCTGCGGCAACCAGCAGGATGCCCGCAATCCACATCAGTTTCGACATCACACCCTCCTCCGGCCGAACCGAATCGACCGCCGAATGTCCACCCCGTTCATCAACGCGGCATGGTTAACATTCCGCTACCCACAAGACAGAACGCCCGTTCACTCCATCACAATCCGCGGTGCCGGCCGGGCGAGGCCGCCCTTTTCGAGCGCCGCCCACACCTGATGCGCCACGTCCCGGTAGATCGCAGCATGGAGGCTGCCGGACTGTGTCGCCACCACCGGCTCACCCGAATCCGAGCGCAACCGGACCTCCCTGTCGAGCGGAATCTCGCCCAGGAAGGGCACACCGATCCGCTCCGCCTCTTCCCTAGCGCCACCGTGTCCGAAGATCTCGTGCCGCTCGCCGCACTTGGTGCATACGAAATAGCTCATGTTCTCCACGATGCCGATCACCGGCACATTGACCTTGCGAAACATGTTGAGCCCTTTGCGCGCGTCGATCAAGGCCAGGTCTTGCGGGGTCGAGACGATCACCGCCCCCGACAGCGGCGTCTGCTGGGCGAGCGTCAGCTGCACGTCGCCGGTGCCGGGGGGCATGTCGATCACCATCACGTCCGCCGGGCTCCATTCGGTTTCGCGCAGCAGCTGGGTCAGCGCCGACATCACCATGGGCCCGCGCCAGATCATCGCCGTGTCCTCCGGCACAAGGAAGCCGATGGACATGAGCTCGACGCCGTAACGCGTCATCGGCTTCATCTTCTTGCCCTGGGCGTCGGAGGCCTCAGGCTTGCCGGTGAGGCCGAACAGCTTCGGCATGGACGGACCGTAGACATCGGCATCGAGCACCGCGACCTTGAGGCCCAGGGCGTGAAGCGCCAGCGCAAGGTTGACGGCCGTCGTCGACTTGCCCACGCCGCCCTTGCCGGAGGCGACCGCAATCAGATGCTTGATGCCGGGAACGGC
>CAIYXE010000535.1 GCA_903930095.1 uncultured Hyphomicrobiales bacterium | reverse complement strand
GGGCGAGTGCCTTTAGGAGGGTGCTGTCGACCCGTGCCCGTGGGACGGGTGCCGTCATGGTGCCGTCCGGCGTGATGACGAGCTTCCGACCGCCGCGCTTGCGGATGGCGAAGGGGACCGTGACGGTAACAGCCTGGTCGGTCACGCAGCCGCCCTCTGGCTCTTGCCAGCAATGATGCCGACCTCAGTGACCATCTGGGCCAGCCCACCGTCCCGGAACTGAACCGCAGCGTCAGCCCCTCGGTACCGATGTCTGCGCGCTCGATCAGCAGCTGGATGATGCGCGCCTGCTCGGCGGGGAAAAGTTCCGCCCAGAGCGGATCAAGAGCCGCCAGCGCCGCGCGCACCTCGTCCTCGGCCAATCCTTCACATTCGGGCTGGGCGGCGCGCTACGTGGCCACGACCACCTCAGGCGCGCGCAGCATGCCGCGAATCTGGCCGATGACGGCGGCCTCGATTTCTGCCGCAGGGACCCGTGCTACCGTGCATTTGCCAGCGCCATGCTTCAAGACAGTCTGGCTGACGTAGTAGCGGTAGAGCCGATCACCCTTCCGCGTATGGGTAGGCGAGAAGGCGGCACCGTCGGGTCCGTAGCGGAGTCCCTTAAGTGGGGCTGGTGTCTCCGCGCGGGTGTTGTTGGCGCGAAGCCGGGGGCTCTGCTGGAGGATGGACTGGACATTGTCCCATGTCTTCTGGTCAATCAGGCGCTCATGCTCGCCAGCGTAGCCTGTGCCCTTGTGGATGGCCTCGCCGATGTAGGCGCGGTGGTTCAGCATCCTGTCAGCTTGGTTTGACTACCAAGTAACGCTGTAAATTCGCCTGAAATAAATTTCAATTCACAAAATATGTCTCATTTCATTTGACTCCCAGAGCAGGTTTTCATATTTCCATGATGCAACAAAAATTATGTTGTGAAATAAATTGCAGTCGACCATAGACGGAAGCGACTGCCAAAGGGAGGAAATCATGAAGTTCGCGAGACGCTTTTCGCTTGTTGCCCTGGCGCTGTCGGCTTGCCTGGGCATTTCCGGTGTCGCTTCGGCTGCAGGCAAGTTTGCCTGTGAGCCCGGCGAGACCTATATGATGAACGTGATGGTCTCTGGCCATCCCTATTGGGTTCCGGTGTTCCAGGGCTTCAAGCAGGCCGCGGAGTCACTTGGCTGCACCGCGGTGTTCTCCGGAACGCCGGATTACGACATCGCCAAGCAGATTGCCTCCTTCGAACAGGACCTGGTGAAGAAGCCAGCGGGCATTCTGCTCCACCCGATGCAGGCTGATCCGTTCATCGACCCCATCAACGCGGCGATCGGGGCTGGCGTTTCGGTCACCACATTTGCAGCCGACAGCCCCAAGTCCAAGCGCACCGCCTATGTGACCTCCGACAACGTCGCCGAAGCGAAGTTTGCTGCCGAGGAGATCGTCAAGACCGTGGGTGACAGCGCCGAATATGCCGTGCTCGAGAATCCCGGTCAGTCAAACCATGACCTGCGGGTGACAGCCTTCATCGCATACATGGAGAAGAACTATCCGAAGATGAAGCTGGTCGGCCGCCAGGCGAGCAACCAGGACTCGAACGTGGCCTATCAGGCTGTGACAACAATGCTGCAGGCCAATCCGAATCTGGCTGCCATCTGGATCCCGGAAGCGGGCTCCGCCGAGGGTGCTGTCGCGGCGGTCAAGGAGTCGGGTAAGAAGGTCATCATCATGCATGCTGACGTGACGCCCACGACGCTGGCGGAGATCAAGGCCGGAAACATCCACATGGCTTTGAACCCCAACCAGGGTGTTCAGGGCTTCCTGGGCTTCATGAACACGTTCCTCGGCGCTCACCCGGGGCTGATCGATCCCTTCAACGATTACAAGGTCTCGGGCTTCAACCCGATGCAGTTCCCTTACATGGACAACGGCTTTGCCGTGATCACCAAGGACAATGCTGACAGTTTCGACCTTGCCAAGTATATGGAAGGCCGCAACTGACCTCCCGGCGGCCCGTCCTGCCGGTGGTGGGGCGGGCTTCTCCCACAGGGGAAAGCACCATGCCCGATACTGTCCTGGAGATCCGGAACGTCAGCCGCAGCTTCGGTCCAGTCCGTGCGCTGCGCGGCATCAACTTCGATCTCAGGCGCGGAGAGATCCACGCGATCGCTGGAGAGAATGGCGCAGGCAAGTCCACCTTGATGAATGTCATCGACGGCATCATCCAGCCGGACAGCGGCGAGATACTCATCGACGGCAGGCCCGTGCGCATGCCCTCGCCAGCCCACGCGCAGCGGCTCGGCATTGGCTTCGTGCACCAGGAGATTGCTCTTTGCCCGGACGTTTCGGTCGCCGAAAACATCTTCATGGCTGCCACAAACCAGAGCCGCAGGTTCCTGATGGATGCGGCCGGCCTCAGGGCCAAGGCGCGCAGCGTCCTCGCCCAGCTTGCCGATATCGACCCCAGCATTCTGGTGCGCGATCTCTCGATCTCCAACCAGCAACTGGTCGAGATCGCCAAGGCGCTCACCCTCGACTGCCGCATCCTGATACTTGACGAGCCCACCGCCGCGCTGACGGAGCGCGAGGCGCAGTTGCTGTTCGCGATCATGCGCAAGCTGACGGCCCAGGGCATCGCTATCATCTACATTTCCCACCGCATGGTCGAGATCTTCGAGAACTGCGACCGGGTATCGGTGTTCCGCGACGGCCAGCATATCCGGACGGACAAGGTTTGCGAGACCACACCGGAAGACGTCGTCAATGCCATGGTCGGCCGGAAGATCGAAAGTCTCTATCCGCCCAAGTTGACCACGCCGCCCGGACCGCCGGTCCTGCAGGTCGAGGGCCTGAGTGACCGGCGCTTCCGGGACATCAGCTTCGAACTCCGCGCGGGCGAGATCCTGGGCGTTGCGGGCCTCATCGGGGCAGGGCGCTCGGAGATCATGCGCGGCATCTGCCGGCTTGAAGGCAATGCGCGTGGCCGTGTGCGGCTGCAGGGCCGCGACCTTGATCTCAAGAGCTATGCCGAAGCAATCGCGGAGGGCATCGTCTATCTCTCGGAGGACCGAAAGGGCGATGGCGTCTTCCTCGATCTGCCCATCGCGGCGAATGTTTCCGCGCTGAACCTGTCGCAAGTCTCGCGCGGGCCGGGCCTCATCGACAAGGGTGCAGAAACCCGCCTGGCGGAGGCGCTGGGGCGGCAGTTGAACCTGAAGTCGGCAGGGGTGGGGCAGAAGGTTTCATCATTGTCAGGTGGCAATCAGCAGAAGGTGGCGCTGGCCAAGCTCCTCGCCGTCAAGCCCAAGGTGATCTTCCTCGACGAACCCACGCGCGGGGTCGATGTCGGCGCGAAATCAGAGATCCACAAGATCCTGCGCGGCCTGGCGGAGCAGGGCGTCGGCATCCTGGTGATTTCCTCCGAACTGCCCGAACTGATCGGGCTCTGTGACCGCGTCATGGTGATTGCCGAGGGCCGCGTCACCGGCGAACTGCCAGCCGAGCGGCTGAGCGAGGAGGCCATCATGCAGCTGGCCTCGAACACGGGTTGGCAGAAGCGCAGTGCGTGACGTGAAGGACAAGAGCATGGGAAGTCAGGACAAGGGCGCTCTCTCCGGGCTGTTCAGGGCGCGGGAGACCGGCCTCGTGGTCATCATTGCGCTGATCTTCGTGGTGATGTCTTTTGCCTCGCCCTATTTTCTGACGGCCGACAACCTCCTCTCCATGGTCAAATCCTTCTCCGTCGAGGCGATCGTGGTGATCGGGATGACCATCCTCCTGATTTCGGGTGGCATCGATCTTTCGGTGGGCTCCGTGACGGCACTCGCCATGGTAATCGCGGGGAGCCTGTTCCTGGCCGGGCTCGATCCGTGGACAGCGTCTCTCATCGCCATCATCGCCTGCGCTGCGATCGGCGGGTTCATGGGGATCATGGTGACGTGGGTGGGGCTCCATCACTTCATCGTGTCGCTGGGCGTGATGGTGATTGCACGCGGCCTCTGCATGCTGGGAACAGGCGGCCGCCCGCTGGGTCTCTTCACCCTGCCGCCGGAGTTCAAGTGGATCGGCACCGGCTCAGTCGGTCCCATCCCGGTGGTGATCCTGATCTTCATCGCTTTCGTCGTGGTCTTCGATTTCCTTCTGCGGCGAACGACGGCTTTCCGGAAAGTCGTCTATACAGGCTCGAACCCGAAGGCTGCGGCCTATTCCGGCGTCCGGACCAAGAAGGTGATCTTCCTCACCACCGTTCTGACCTCGACGCTTTGCGGTGTCGCTGGGGTCATCTACATGGCGCGATTCGGCTCCGCCCAGCCGACCTTCGGAATCGGCATGGAACTGAATGTGATCGCGGCTGCGGTCATCGGCGGTGCCTCACTCTCCGGCGGCTCTGGCAGCATTCTGGGGGCAATCCTGGGCGCGCTGCTGCTGGCCGTCGTCTCCTCCTCGCTTACGCTTCTCGATGTTTCGGTTTATTGGCAGGACATCATTCGTGGCTCGATCCTGCTGTCGGCGGTCACGTTTGACCATTACCTCGTCAAGCGCAAGGGATAGTCCGCCACATGGAAGAGATGGATGATCTTGAAGCACTCCGGCAGATGCACACCGTCCTGGTGCTGCACTTCATCGAGGGCGAGACGCAGGCTGACATTGCGGAAAAGCTGAAGCTCTCCAAATCCAAGGTGAACCGGCTGATCGCCGAAGGGCGCAGGTTAGGTATGGTGCGGATTTCGATAGAGACGCCGTTCCAGCGACTTGTGGTGGTGGAATCGGCGCTGACCGCAAGCGGCAGCCTGCAGGCCGCCGTCGTGGCTCCAACCATCGCAGGCAATCCTGAACTGACGCTTCGCCAGGTGAGCATCGTCGCGGGATATCATTTCCTGGATGGGCTGAAGGATGGAGATGTCATCGCCATCACGGGAGGCAAGGCGGTTGCGGAGTTCGTCGAAAACCTGAAGTCTGTTCGGACCTATGATGTGAAAGTTGTTCCGCTGACAGGCGGGGTTCAGGGAAAGTTCTTCACCGACGTCAACAACCTGGTGTCCAAGCTTGCAGCCAAGCTCGGTGGCCAGGCGCTGGTTGTTCATGCACCACTGTTCGCGGAAAGCCGCAAGCAGCGCGACATGCTCATGGACATGGCATCGATTCGGGAGGTCTTCGACTTATCGCGCCGGGCGACCGTGGCGCTGGTCGGCATTGGCTCCATCCTGGCCACGGGCTCGTCCTATTATGATCTGCATCCCCAGGCCCAGCAGGAGCGTGAGCGGCTGGTGAAGAAGGGCGTGGTGGCGGAATTCATGGCGCATCTGATTCAGGAGGACGGCAAGATTGCTGACCTCGCTCTGAACCGCCTGCTCGTCGCCATTGAACCGGGTGAGATCGCGCGCTGCCCGCGCATCATCGGGGTGGCGGCAGGCGAGACCAAGGTTCGCCCGATCTCTGCTGCCCTCACTGGCGGCTACATCACGTCGCTGGTCACCGATGAGGATACGGCGCAGCAGGTTCTCAAACTTAGGGGTGAAGTTCAAGCATGAGCGAGATGTTAACACGCGAGATCGGCCGTTCCGGCATTATCGCCTCGGCGGTGGGGCTTGGAACATGGGCCATTGGCGGGTGGATGTGGGGCGGAACGGATGAGGCGGCGGCCATCGCAGCCATTCATGCCGCCATCGATGAGGGTGTAACCCTGATCGACACGGCGCCCGCCTATGGCATGGGCAGGTCCGAAGAGATCGTCGGCCGCGCCATCAAGGGCCGCCGCGACAAGGTCGTGCTCGCCACCAAGTGCGGGCTGGTCTGGCATGTTCAGCAGGGCAACTACTTCTTTTCTCAGCAGGACAAGCCTGTGCACCGCTATCTCGGCCGGGAGTCGATCCGCCATGAAGTGGAGCAAAGCCTGCGCCGCCTGGGCACGGACCATATCGATCACTATATCACCCATTGGCAGGATTCCACGACGCCGGTCTCCGAGACGATGGCAGCTCTTGAAGAGCTGAAGTCGGAGGGAAAGATCCGTTCAATCGGGGCGTCCAACTGCACACTTTCCGAGATATCGGACTATGCAGCTGCCGGGCAGCTTGACGGCGTGCAGGAAGAATACTCGATGGTGAAGCGGGATATCGAGCGGGAGATTTTGCCCTTCTGCCGGAGCCGTTCGATTTCGGTTCTTTCCTACTCCTCGCTCGCGCTCGGGCTGCTGTCGGGAAAGATCGGACCCGGCCGGATGTTTTCGGGCGATGACCTGCGCAAGGACAACCCGCGATTTTCCGCGGCGAACCTTGCCAAGGTGGAGGCGCTCATGAAGGTCGTGCGCCTTGTCGCCCAGGATCACGGGGCAAGTGCCGCGCAGGTCGTGATCGCCTGGACACTGGTTCAACCCGGCATCACCTCCGCACTCTGCGGCGCCCGCAATCCGGAACAGGCGCGCGAGAACGCAGCCGCCGGCCGCCTTCGTCTCACCTCCGCCGAATTGGCTATCATCGATGCCGCCGTTTCTGAACATCTGACTGCGCTCGACTCTTGAACCAGCGCTCCTCCAAATTGCCGTTGCGCAGCCAGGCTGCCCATGAAGGACCCATGACAGACCCGCGCGCCAAGGACATCGAGAAGCTCCGCCACAGCGGAGACTTCGACGTCGTTGTCGTCGGGGGCGGCATCAACGGCATCGGCACGTTCCGTGACCTGGCGCTACAGGGGCTGCGCGTTCTTCTGGTGGAGCGCGAGGACTTCTGTTCAGGCTGTTCTGCCGCTCCGTCGAGAATGATCCATGGCGGGTTGCGCTATCTGGAGAACGGCGAATTCAATCTCGTGCGGGAAAGCCTGTTCGAGCGCGATGCGCTTCTCAAGAACGCGCCGCATATGGTGTTTCCCCTGCCCACTGCGGTGCCGGTCAACTCCGTCTTCTCCGGACTGCTCAACACATCGATGAGCTTTCTCGGCATGAAGGGGCGCCCCCGTCCACGCGGGATCGTGCCTGTCAAGCTGGGCCTTTCGCTCTATGATCTGCTGACGCGCAAACGCCGCGTCCTGCCGCCCCACAGGGTGTTCAGCCGGAAACAGGCCCTTGCGCGGTGGCCGGAGCTTTCACCCGGCCTGCGTTTTGCCGCGGTCTATCACGATGCGTGGATCAGCCACCCCGAGCGGCTGGCAGTGGAACTCGTTCTGGATGCCGAGGCCGGCAACGGCCATGCGGTGGCGCTTAACTACGCGACGATCGCGCCCCGGGGGACGGGCTTCACCGTCACCGACACGGAAACAGGTGAAGGGCTGGACATCTCCGCGCGCGTTGTGGTCAACGCCACGGGGGCCTGGCTGGACGAGACAACGGAAAGCCTCGGTGCCAAGGCCTCGGGAAAGCTGGTGTCAGGCACCAAGGGATCGCACCTGATCCTCGACAATCCGGCGCTGATGGAGGCCCTGCGCGGCCATATGGTCTATTTCGAGAACACCGATGGGCGCGTCTGCATCGTGTTCCCCTATCTGGGAAAGGTGCTTGCGGGCGCCACGGACATCCGCGTGAAACAGGCGGGCCGGGTGCGCTGCGAGGCGGACGAGCGTGACTACATCCTCGACTCCCTCCGCCTGATCTTCCCGCGGCTTGCGATTTCCGCGGAGGACATCGTCTACAGCTATTCGGGCATCAGGCCGCTGCCGGTTGCGGATGTGGAGTTCACTGGGCGCATCTCACGCGAGCATTTCACGCGCAGGTTCGATGGACCTGTGCCGCAGTTCTGCATGGTGGGCGGCAAGTGGACGACCTTCCGCGCCTTTGCCGAGCAGACGACGGATATGGTTCTGGCTGAACTGGGCATCCCGCGCCGTGCCAGTACGCGGGAGTTGCCGATCGGCGGCGGCAAGGGTGATCAGTCCGCCGTCCACGATCGCCGCTCGGAGCTTTATGGCAGCCGGGCCCCGCAGGTTCCGTCCGATGAGGAAAAGATTGCCGGAAGCGATCTGACGGTGGGCGAAGTGCGATTCCTCATTGCGCATGAGAAGGCCCGCAGGCTTGCCGATGTCCTGCAGCGCCGGCAGCCATTGGCGATCACGGGGCAGCTGACCGGGCCTGTGATCAGTGCGACGGCACATGCGATGGCAGGAACACTGGGATGGGACGCAGCGCGGATCCGGTCCGAGATATCAAGCTTTGCGGCGGAGCTTGTCAACTATCACGGGGTCAACCCCGCTATTCTCGAGGAGTGAGTGATGAAGATCAGCCCGAAGGCACGCATGAACCGGCTGTTCACCAATGGAGGCTGCCTCGATGTGGCCATTGACCATGGGGTGTGCAACGAATCCTCCTTCATGGTGGGCCTTGAGGACATGCCGCGCGTGGTCGATGCGCTGATCAGGGCAAAGCCCGATGCCATCCAGATGGCTTACGGACAGGCTGATCTGCTGCAGTCGCGCCCGGAGAAGGACAAGCCCGCCCTCGTCATGCGGCTCGATATGGGTAACCCCTACAACGCCACGCGCCATCGGGTGATGTGGTCCATGCTGCAGAACGCAGACGAGCCGATCATCGGCGCACTCGAGATGGATGCGGCCTGCGTGGTGGTGAACCTGTTCATGCTGCCGGATGAGCCCGAGATGTTTCGCCAGTGCGTGGAGAATATCAGCCGTGTGCGCGCGGCCTGCCACCGCTATGGCATGCCGCTCATGATCGAGCCACTCGTCATGCTGCCGAACGAGCTGCGTGGCGGATATCAGGTTGACGGCGATGCGGAGAAGATCGTTACCCTGGTGCGGCTTGCGGCCGAGATGGGCGCTGACATCATCAAGGCCGATCCGACGTCGGACCCCAACGAGTTCCACCGCGTCGTTGAAGCGGCACGCGTGCCCGTTCTGGTGCGCGGCGGCGGCAAGGAAGATCTGAAGACCGTGCTGAGGAAGTCCGCTGCCCTGCTGGCACAGGGTGCGAAGGGCATGGTCTATGGCCGCAATATCTACCAGCACGAAAACCCGGGCGCGGTGGTGCGGGCGCTGATGGCCATGATCCATGACGGTGCGGACGGAGACGCCGCATGGGACGTCTACAATCGTGGCTAGTTACCTGCTGGGGCTTGATGCCGGGAACACCGTCATCAAGGCGGTGCTGTTCGACACCTCTGGACGGCAGGTGGCCCTTCATGCGCTCGATGGCGCAACCCACAAGCCCCTGCCTGGCATGGTCGAGCGCTCCGTGCCGGAGCTCTGGGAGAATGCCAGCGCTGCCATCCGTGGCTGTCTTCAGCGCGCGGGTGTCTCATCGGCTGACGTGCTGGCGGTTGGTTGTGCGGGCCATGGCAATGGTCTCTACCTGCTTGACAAGTCCGGCGCGGCGTTGCTTGGAATTCAGTCTCTCGATTCACGTGCCGCCGCGCTGGCCTCCGAGATCGATGCCGCCAGTGGCGATGCGATCCAGGCCATCTCGCTGCAGCGGCCGTGGCCCGCGCAGACGCCGGTGTTGCTGGCCTGGCTGAAGCGGCACAGACCCGAGATCTATGCCAAGGCCGGCACGCTGCTGTTCGCGAAGGACGTACTGACCTCGCGGCTGACCGGGGCCCGCGTCAGCGACATCTCTGACATGACCGGCGCGGGCCTGATGTGCCTGCCCGAGGCCTCCCATGACTCCGGGCTTTTGTCACTCTATGGGGTGGAGGATGCACTGCCGCTCCTGCCGCCTGCCATTGAACCATCGGCCATCGCGGGGCACGTCACGGCTGAGGCCGCCCAGGCGACAGGGTTGTCCGCTGGCACCCCGGTCATCGGCGGATATTTCGATGTGGTCTCCTCTGCCCTGGGCTCCGGTGCCGTCAAGCAAGGTGATGCATCCATCGTGGTGGGAAGCTGGTCCATCAACCAGGTTTTCGCGCCAAGGGCAGCGGCTGACCGGCGCGTCTTCATGGTGTCGAAGTTCGGCGCCGGGCGCTTCCTCAACATGGAGAACTCGGCAACGTCTGCTGCGAACCTCGAGTGGTATGTGCGCGAATTCATCGAACGCGGCAGCCATCATGCGGATCCCTTCGGAGCGGTGAATGCGGCGGTCGGCAGTGTAAGGCCCGCTGCTGGAGATCCTTACTTTCATCCCTTCCTCTATGGTGGCCGCATGGGCGCTCACCAGCGCGGCGGTTTCTACGGGATCGCCGGCTGGCATGGAGAAGGGCATCTGCTCCGCGCCATCTTCGAAGGCGTGATGTTCGAGCACCGCAGGCATGTCGAGGTGCTGGCAGAGGCTGGCCTCGGCTTCGACCGCGTGGCGCTCTCGGGCGGGGGCGCGCGCTCCGCGCATTGGCCGCAGATGTTCGCGGATGGACTGGGCCGGCATGTGACCGTCGCCGAAGCCACTGAAACGGGTGCGCTCGGCGCTGCCATCGGTGCGGCACTCGCCCTGGGCCTCCATGCCGATTACGAGGCGGCGGTGGCCGCCATGACGCAGGCCAGGGCCCGGTTCGCGCCGGATGCCGGCATGCGGGCGCATTACGACAAACGCTACGAGACCTGGACCCGCATCACGCGGGCGATGGAACCTGTCTGGCGCGAGATGGCGGGTGCTGCACAATGATCCTCGACGGAGACTTTGACTTCATCATCATTGGTGCCGGAACGGCGGGTTGCGTGCTGGCCAACCGGCTGACCGCCGACGGCCGGACGCGCGTGCTGCTGCTGGAGGCGGGGGGCAGCGACAATTATCACTGGGTGCATATTCCCATCGGCTATCTTTACTGCATCGGCAATCCCCGCACCGACTGGATGATGAAGACCGCCAGCGAGCCGGGTCTGAACGGCCGCTCGCTGGTCTATCCGCGCGGCAAGGTCCTTGGCGGCTGCTCCTCCGTCAATGGCATGATCTACATGCGGGGCCAGGCGGCGGACTATGACCACTGGCGGCAACTGGGCAATACCGGCTGGGGTTGGGACGATGTGCTGCCTTACTTTAGGAAGTCCGAAGCCCATCATGGCGGCGAGAGCGAATTGCATGGCGCGGGTGGCGAGTGGCGCGTGGCGAAGCAGCGCCTGAGGTGGGACATTCTCGAGGCCGTGCAGCAGGGCGCAGTTGAGTTCGGCATCATGCCGCGTGCCGATTTCAACGACGGCAACAATGAGGGTTCGGGGTTCTTCGAGGTGAACCAGTCAGGCGGCGTGCGCTGGAACACGGCCAAGGCCTTCCTGCGGCCGGCATTGAAGCGCGGCCTTGTGCGCCTTGTGACGCATGCGCATGTGACGGGTCTTATCATGGAGGGACGCCACGCAAAGGGCGTGCGCTGGCTGAAGGACGATGTAACCCGCGAGGCACACGCTTCGCGCGAGGTGCTGCTGGCGGCGGGCGCCATCAACTCGCCCAAGATCCTTGAACAGTCCGGCATCGGCCAGGCCTCCCGCCTGCAGGCTCTGGGAATCGCGCCGCTGCATGATCTTCCGGGAGTAGGTGAGAACCTGCAGGACCACCTGCAGATCCGCACTGTCTTCAAGGTTCATGGCGCGCGGACACTCAATGATATGGTGCGCTGGCCATGGGGCAAGGCGGCGGTCGCGCTGCAATATCTCTTTGCCCGGTCAGGACCGATGTCGATGGCGCCGAGTCAGTTCGGGATGTTTACACGCTCCGGACCGGAGATCGATGTGCCCGATCTTGAATATCACGTGCAGCCTCTTTCGACCAATCGGCTGGGCGAGCCGCTTCACCCGTTTTCGGCCATAACTGTCTCGGTTTGTAATTTGCGACCCACCTCGGTGGGCCATGTTCATGCGGTATCCCCCGATGCGCATGCGCAGCCGGAGATCAGACTGAATTATCTGTCGACCGAGCGCGACCGGCGCATTGCCGTTGCTTCGATCCGCCAAGCCCGAAAGATCATGACTGCGAAAGCGCTCGCGAGGTATCGCCCGGAAGAATGGCTGCCGGGCCCTGGCTTCGAAACCGATGCGGCACTTCTGCAGAAGGCAGGCGACATCGCCACGACGATCTTTCATCCGGTAGGAACCTGCAAGATGGGGACTGACGACAATGCCGTCGTTGGTCCGGACCTGAAGGTGCATGGGGTTGGCGGCCTGCGCGTGATCGATGCATCCATCATGCCGCAGATCACCTCTGGCAACACGGCAAGCCCTGCGATCATGATCGCCGAGAAGGCCGCTTACATGATTCGATCGGTCTGATACCGAAACTCTGCTTGAGTAAGTCACAAGGTGAACGGAGAGATCATGTCACTCGCCGTGGTGTAGCTGACGGCACTGGTTGCCGGGCTTTTCCGGTTGAGACGGGATGATCCTCTGGCCACGGCTGGCAGGCTGACGAGTGGATCATCGCTCATGGCAGTCACCTCCCACAACCTCGAATCACCTCACATCTGGTTTGAAAAGGGCCTCCAGACTCAGCATGAACGCCCGACGCTCTCAGAAATTCACGTTGTCTGGTGTCTCCATTCCAGCGGAAAGGGCTGCATCGCCCGCGCCATCGTAAGCCCCTCCGGCTGCTTTCCTGCCAATATCGCTTCCACAATTTCTGGTGCCAGCAACGTCATCCGCAGCACCCTGCTGACGTAGGAGGAATTGATGTTCTCGGCGTTGGCGATTTCCTCGAGCGTCTGGTAATCACCTTCCCGCAACATTTTGTGCCATCTGAAGCCGCGTGCAAGAGCCTTGAGCAGCGTGTTGTCCACCCGTGGGCGAGGTTGCGGGGCGACATTGGCCCCGTCCGGCGTGATGACCAGCTTCCGCCCGCCGCGCTTGCGGATGGCAAATGGCACGGTGACAGTGACGGTCTGCTCTGTCATGTCGCCGCCTTTCGGCTCTTGCCGGTAATAATGCCGACCTCCGTCACCATCTGCGCCAACCCCCTGTCCCTGAACCTCAGTTTCAGCCCGTCAGCGCCGATGTCCACGCGTTCGATCAGCAAGTGGAGCACGCGCGCCTGCTCCGCGGGGAAGAGTTCGGCCCAGAGCGGATCGAGTGCCGCCAGCGCCTTGCGGACGTCGTCCTCCGCCAAGCCCTCACATTCTGGTTGCGCGGCGCGCCACGTGGCCACGACCACCTCCGGCGCGCGCAGCATGCCGCGGATCTGGCTGATGATCGCGGCCTCGATTTCAGCCGCCGGCACGCGCGCCACCGGGCATTTGCCAGCGCCGTGCTTCAGGACCGTCTGGCTGACATAGTAGCGGTAGAGCCGGTCGCCCTTGCGGGTGTGGGTGGGCGAGAAGGCGGCACCGTCCTCTCCGTAGAGCAGGCCCTTGAGCAAGGCAGGGGTCCGACGCCCGGGTGTTATTGGCGCGGAGGCGTGGGATTTCCTGAATGATGGAATGCACCCTGTCCCAGGTCATCTGGTCGATCAGACGCTGGTGCTCGCCGGCGTAGCCTGTGACTGATACGAAAGTGACGTTGTTGCGGTCGAACACCTCGACCAACTTCGAGAAATCCGTCAGCGAG
>CAIYXE010000534.1 GCA_903930095.1 uncultured Hyphomicrobiales bacterium | reverse complement strand
GGCTACACCGAGATGTGGCAGAACGACAAGAGCCCGGAGGCGCAAGGCCGCCTCGACAACCTCAAGGAACTCGTGCGTTCCATGGGGGATTTCGAGAATCTTGCCGGATTCCTCGAGCATATCGCCCTCGTCATGGACGTCGAGCAGTCAGCCGAGGAAGACAAGGTCAACATCATGACCATGCATGGCGCCAAGGGGCTGGAATTCGGCACCGTGTTCCTGCCCGGCTGGGAGGAAGGCCTGTTCCCCAGCCAGCGCTCGCTGGATGAGAAAGGCCGCAGCGGTCTGGAGGAGGAGCGGCGCCTCGCCTACGTGGGCATCACGCGGGCCAAGCGCCGCGCCACCATCTCCTTCGCGCAGAACCGGCGCGTTCATAATTTGTGGCAGAATGCGCTCCCCTCCCGCTTCATCGACGAGTTGCCCGAGGTTCATGTGGAAGTCGCCCCCATGGCCACAAGCTACGGCGGCTTCGGGCTTGGGAGTTATGGCAAGAGCCGCTTCGACGACCAGACCAAGCCCTTCGGCAACACCTACCAGACACCCGGCTGGCAGCGCGCGCAACAGCGCTGGTCGGAAGGCAAGGCTGCCCGCTCCACCCCCCACTTCATCGAGGGCGAGATGGTGGCGCGCGAGACGGACGCGGTGAAATACGCGAGGGGCGAGCGCGTGTTCCACGAGAAGTTCGGCTATGGCGTGATCAGCGCGGTGGACGGCAACAAGCTGACCATCGACTTCGACAAGGCGGGCGAGAAGCGGGTGATCGACAGTTTCGTCTCACGGGGGTGAGTGACGCTCCATAAATCAATGCCGGGAACCGGGGGGCAGTCCTTGATGTGCAGCAGGGTGTTTTTGAACAGCACGGTGTGATTGACGGTGAACGGAATGCCATCTCCGTTGAACAGGGCCTCACTTTCGTCTTTCACGAGTCCCGCCACGGCGTGGATGTGCAGGTGCGGCTCCGTCGTGTTTCCGGTGTTCCCGACCTTCCCGAGATATTGCCCTCTCACCACGCGATCGCCACGACTGGGATGGATCTCGCGCCGCAAATGCGCCAGCACCACGGTGAACCCCTCATCGCAGCCGATTGCAAGGTAGTTTCCAGCGGGGTTTTCCTGGTCGCTCACACCTGCTGGCAAATCCGCAAACCTGTCATCGCGCAGGAGCACGGTGCCGTTGCACGGCGCGTGAACGGCTTCATTGTAGACCACGTAGTTGGACAAATCGTCTCCTGGAAACAGCTGAGTGGCGCTGCTGCCGACCGGCGATAGCTTAACGAGGTCCAGCGCATGTCTCTGTGCCGTTGCCCGGGAAGAAATCCTGTGGCCATTGACCAGCAGATTGTTGCCGCCCTGAACAACGTAGAACGTTCCGTTCCAGAGCGGCGTATCGATGTTCGCAATGGTGCTCCGCCATCCGGGCATGTGTTTGCTCACGATCCCGAGATAAGCGAGGACCCCCGATATAACCAGTGCCGCATACGCCCACGGCTTTCCCTCCCCTAGGAGGCGGAGCCTGTTGATGATGAGAATTGCCAGCAGGACGACCATGATCAGCACAACGTAGCGCGAATAGAAAATCACCTGGTCGAACCTTTGGTAAAACGCTCCAAGGCAGATGATGAGGAGGAACCATGCGAGTTCAGCAATCCCTGCGCTCTTTGTCAAAGCCCGGAAGATCGCCCACGCACAGATCAGCATCAGCAGAATTGCGCCCATGTCCTTTCGCTAAAGAAGGCGCGACAGCCTTTCAAGGCTGCAATTGTCTGAGAAGGCAAATCTGACATTCTGTAATCGATTTTAATCTTTCTTCGATATTGAAGCCTATGGCCGGACGCTGCGCATGTTGTGGCGAAGCACCCCTTTATGCCGTCATGGCGGCGCCAATCGGCAGTCAGGCGCTCTTCCCGCTCACTGCCTCCCCCGCCCGGGGTGACAGCGCGATGGACTGGAGGACTGACATGGCCGAGACGGCCGCCACCACGCAGAAGGCGATGGTGAAGTCAGCGCCCGTCAGCGTGTTCTCCGCGCGCCACCATTGGGCGCCTTCCAGCACGAAGGCGGCCAGCACGACGCCCATCGACAGAGAGAGCTGTTGCGCGACGGTGTAAAGGCTCGTCGCATAGCTCGCCTGCGCGTGGTCGATGTCGGAATAGGCCATGGCGTTCAGCGCGGTGAACTGCAGCGAGCGCAGGAAGCCGCCGATGAACAGCACGAAGGCCGCTGCCACCCAGGGCGTGGCCGATGACAGGAGGCCCATGGCGAGGATCGAAACGCAGGCGAGAAGCCCGTTCACCATGAGCAGCCGCCGGAAGCCGAAGCGGCGGATCAGCCAGGCAGCGCCGAACTTCATCGAGATGGCGCCCGCTGCCGCCACGAAAGTGATGAGGCCGGAGTGGAAGGCGCTCATGCCATAGGCGAGCTGGAACATCAGCGGCAGCAGGAAGGGCACAGCGCCCACCCCGATGCGGAACAGGCTGCCTGCCGTGACGCCGACGCGGAAGGTTTCGATGCGCAGCAGGCGGAGGTCGAGGATGGGGGTCTCCACCGCCATCGCGTGGCGCACATAGAACCCGCACAGCACGAGCCCGATGACGATGAGAGCCACGGGGCTCCAGCCCGGCAGCAGATCACGCCCCAGGACGGTAAAGCCGAAGACCAGGGCAGAAAGCCCGGCACCCGAGAGGAAGAATCCCTTGACGTCCAGCGGCGGCACGCGGTCGACCCGCGCATCCGGCATGTAGAGACTGGCGAGCACGATGGCGAGGATGCCGAAAGGCAGGTTCATCCAGAAGATCCAGCGCCAGCCGAAGGTGTCGGTGACGAAGCCGCCCACGGGAGGTCCGACCAGCGGCCCCAGCAGTGCGGGAATGGTGAGCCAGGCCAGCGCATCGACGAGTTCCGACTTCGGCACCGTGCGCAGCAGGATGAGGCGGCCCACCGGCACCATCATCGCGCCGCCTACCCCCTGCAGCCCGCGCGCCGCCACGAGTTCACCAAGGCTCGCCGACAGGCCGCAGGCAATGGAGCCGAGGGTGAAGATGGCGACCGCCACCCGGAACACGTGACGCGCCCCGAAGCGATCCGCCAGCCAGCCGCTGACCGGGATGAAGACCGTGAGGCTGAGCAGATAGGTGGTGAAGGCGAGCTTCAGCACGATCGCATCTGTGCCGAGATCCCGCGCGATGGCGGGAAGCGACGTGGCGATGATGGTCCCGTCCATGTTCTCCATGAACAGGGCCGAGGCGATGATAAGCGGAATCAGCCGGGACGCCATGGGCGAGATGTTAGCACAAGACGCAGGCCCCCACCCCTACCCCTCCCCACGAGGGGGAGGGGAATGACACGTGACACAATGCCGGTTGGAGTTCCCCTCCCCCATCGTGGGGAGGGGCAGGGGTGGGGGGCTGGCAGGGCACCGGAATGGCCCCTTTCCCGCCCGAATTCACAGGTCTATAAGCGCCTCAAACTGCCCATTGCGGCACAGTTGGCGCTTGCGCTGCGCCCGGAGCAATTTCGTGATCGACCGTTTCTTCCGCTGGCTCGAGCAGCTGGTGAACCCGTTTCCGCCTGGACAGCCCGACATGCCGCCGGCGGGGTTGCTGGCCTTCGCCTGGCATTACACCCGGCCGTTCTGGCCGCTGCTCGTCATCTCCATGGGTTTCTCGGCGGTGATCGCACTGCTCGAGGTCTATCTCTTCGCCTTCCTGGGCGACCTGGTGGATGTGCTGACCACAGCGAACCGGGCCGGTTTCTGGGCCGAAAACGGCACCAAGCTGATGGTGATGGGCGCCATCGTGCTGGTGGCGCTGCCGGTCTTGAGCTTCATCTCGGAGGCGATTTCGCACCAGGCGCTGCGCGGCAACTACGCCATGCGCATCCGCTGGACGGCGCACCGCTATGTGCTGCGCCAGAGCATGGACTTCTTCCACAATGATTTCGCAGGCCGCGTCGCCACCAAGGTGATGCAGACCGCACTTGGCGTGCGCGATGCGGTGATGAAGTTCACCGAGGTGTTGGTTTATGTCTCGGTCTATTTCACGGGCGCCCTCGTGCTGGTGGCGACGAGCGACAAGTGGCTGATGGTGCCGCTGCTGATCTGGCTCGCCGGCTATGTGGCGGCGTGCTGGTACTTCGTGCCGAAGCTCGGCAAGCTGTCAGCCGCCCAGGCCGACATGCGCTCCCTCGTCACCGGCCGCGTGGTGGACAGCTACACCAACATCCCGACGGTGAAGCTCTTCGCCCATGCCGACCGCGAGGATTCCTATGCGAGGGAAGGCATGGGCTGGATGCTGGACACGGTGAACCGCTCCATGCGCATGTCGACGCTGATGACGTCCACGCTGCAGCTGCTCTCCGGCATCCTGATCTTCACCATGTCGGCGATGTCGATCTGGCTGTGGCACCAGGGCGCCATCACCACCGGCGCCATCGCCTTCGCCATCGGGCTCACGCTCCGCATCAAGGCCATGTCGCAATGGATCATCTGGGAGGTGGCGGGCCTGTTCGAGGACGTGGGCGTCATCCAGGACGGGATCGAGACCATCGCCCGAGACCGCACCATCAAGGATGCAGAGGGTGCAAAGCCGCTCGCCGTTTCACAAGGCGCCATCACCTTCGAGAATGTGACTTTCAACTACGGCAAGGCCATGGAGCCGAAGGACAAGCCGGTGCTGGCCAACCTGGCGCTGTCAATCGCGCCGGGCGAGAAGGTCGGGCTCGTCGGGCGCTCGGGTGCGGGCAAGTCGACGCTCACCAACCTGCTGCTGCGCTTCTACGACATCGAGAAGGGCCGTATCGTGATCGACGGGCAGGACATTGCGCAGGTCACCCAGGACTCGCTGCGCGCCGCGATCGGCGTGGTGACGCAGGACACCTCCCTCCTCCACCGCTCGGTGATCGACAACATCCGCTACGGCAAGCCCGACGCGTCGATGGCCGAGATCGAGGCGGCGGCGCGCAAGGCCCACGCCGACGAGTTCATCGCCTCCCTCGTCGACCCCAAGGGGCGGCGCGGATATGAAGCGCATGTGGGCGAGCGCGGCGTCAAGCTTTCGGGCGGGCAGCGCCAGAGGATCGCCATTGCCCGTGTGCTGCTGAAGAATGCGCCGATCCTGGTGCTGGACGAGGCAACGAGTGCGCTTGATTCGGAGGTCGAGCAGGCGATCCAGGAGAACCTCTATGCGCTGATGGAGGGCAAGACGGTGATCGCGGTCGCGCACCGCCTCTCCACCATTGCCGCGATGGACCGCCTCGTCATCATGGACAAGGGCGTCATCGTCGAGGACGGAAGCCACCGCGAGCTGTTGCAGCGGGGCGGACTCTATGCATCGCTGTGGCAGCGCCAGTCCGGCGGATTCCTGGTCAGCGAGGAAGACCTCGCCGCCGCCGAGTAAGCATTTCTTTACCTTATTGCCGCCACAACGGCGGGCGAATTGGCCTCAGAGCAGAGGGAAGAACATGTTTCGCAAAGTGATTATGCTTGCCGCAGCAGGCGCCGTGGTTGCCGCCTGTACGACGGATCCTTTCACCGGCGAACAGAAGATATCCAACACCGCGATCGGTGCTGGCACCGGCGCGCTGCTGGGCACGGCGACGGGCCTCATCATCGGCAAGAATACCAGCGCCTCCTCGCGCAAGGCCATGCTGATCGGCGCCGGCATCGGCGCGCTCGCGGGCGGCGGCGTGGGCCTTTACATGGACAACCAGGAGGCCAAGCTGCGCCAGCGGCTGCAGGGCTCGGGCGTATCCGTCACCCGTGCCGGGCAGGACATCATCCTGAACATGCCCTCCAACGTCACCTTCGCCACCGACAGCGCAGACCTGAAGCCGCAGTTCTTCGAGACGCTGAACTCCGTGTCGATCGTGCTCAATGAATTCAACCGCACCCTCGTCGACGTGACGGGCCACACCGATTCGACCGGATCGGCCGCCCACAACCAGCGCCTGTCAGAGCGCCGCGCCGGCACGGTTGCGGAGTATCTGGTGGCCCAGGGCAACAACCCGCAGCGCTTCCAGGTTCTCGGCATGGGCCAGAATGAGCCCATCGCCTCCAACGACACGGCCGAAGGCCGCGCCCAGAACCGCCGCGTCGAGATCCGCATCGTGCCGCTGACCTGAGGTTTGGTCGGCGCCACTTCTTTCCTCCGCCAAAACCCCTTAAAGCGCGTGTCATGACCGAAGCGCGCTTTACCCTCACCATCCCTGCCCTTTCTCATGATGGCGCCAATGATCTGGCGACCGCATTGGAGGAGGATAT
>CAIYXE010000533.1 GCA_903930095.1 uncultured Hyphomicrobiales bacterium | reverse complement strand
CAGCTGCTACAGATCCTGTCGGTCTCCGTTTTCGAGAAAATCGAGCTACGGCGGGCCTTTGCGAAGGAGGAAATCCAGATCCACGAGGACCGCTTCTCTAAACAACTGCCATTGTTTGACTTTTAACCGGACACTAGTGATAAATATTAAAATTATAAACCAGTGACTTTGACGTGATTTGACAGGGTTTGGACCTGGACAACATTCAAGGTGGGGAAATTTTTATTAAAGTTAAATAAATAACTTTTTGTCATATTTGCTAAAAATAATAAAACTTAATTGAACTCAAAACAGATCTTGGTGAGCTGATTTTTATCGGTTTGTCCAGATTATTGGGCATTCTGTTTTCGTCGGAATCTCTTAAATTTTTCATTAGACAAATTTTTGAGGGACACCACCGTGACAAAGCCCGGTTTGCTGGACCTGGGGGAAGCTGCCCCCCTTGAGTCGACGCCTCTGATGATGAAGCCCCGCTTGCTGAGCATCGGGGAAGTCTGCATGGAGACCGGACTGACCGTGGACGTCATCCGGGTCTGGGAGCGCCGCTATGGCTTCCCGGTGCCGCTGCGGCTGCCCTCGGGGCATCGGCGCTACCGGATGGCGGACCTCTACCGGCTCCGGCTCATGGCCGAGGCCATGGCCCGGGGGCATCGGGCCAGCAAGGTGGTCTCCGCAGATGAAGCCACGATCAAGGGGATGCTCCTGCCCCGGGCGAACCCTCGGGTGGATGCGCTCTTCGCAGCCGTGCTCGCCGAGGACCACGATGGGATGCGCTGCCTGCTGGTCGAGAGCCTGAGCCAGATGGGCTGGACGGAGTTCACCCAGCAGCTGGTGATCCCCCTGGTGGACCGGGTGAGCCTGGCCTGGGCCGAGGGCTCCATTCGGCCCGAGCACGAAGCGATGGTCGTCCGGATGCTGGAGGGTCTCCTGCGCCGCTTGCGCCGGGACTACCACTCGCTGGCGGGCCAGGGCCGGGTGTTGCTCTGCACGCTGCCGGGGGAGAACCGCAACCTCGATCTGCTGCTCGCGGGCCTCGCCTATGCCTTGCAGGGCGCCCGCACCAACCTGCTGGGGCCGGACACGACGATCAGCGACATCGCCAAGTCCGCCCGCATCCTGCGGGTGGATGTGGTGGGGGTGACCCTGTCGGCCCAGACCACCGGGGAATCGGTCCGGCGCCTGCTCATGGACCTCAAGGAGCGGCTCCCGCTGGACTGCCGGCTGCTGGTCGGCGGCCGGGGCGCGATCCGCACCCGGAAGATCCAGGGGGTCGAGCGCATGGACGTGGTGAAGGTGGCCTGAGCCTGCGTTCCGGACCCCGCGGATCCTCAAGTCTGAGTAACCTCGGAGGATGGAACCCACGACCCTTCGCGCTGTCATGGCCGCCCTCCGCCACCCGGAGACCGGCTGCCCCTGGGACCTGAAGCAGGATCACCAGAGCCTGGCCCGCTACCTCCGCGAGGAGGCGGCGGAGGTGCTCGAGGCGCTCGCGGAGCACCGGCCGGGCGAAGGCGTCACCGAGGCCCACCTCTGCGAGGAACTGGGCGACCTCTACCTGCAGATCGCCTTCCATGCCCAGCTGGCCGAGGATCGTGGCGCCTGGGATCTCCATGACGTGGAGCGGACCGTGGTGGAGAAGCTGGTCCGCCGCCACCCGCACGTCTTCGCCCAGGTGGCCGTCGAGGGGGCCGAGGAGGTGCTCACCAACTGGGCGGCCATCAAGCGCGAGGAGCGGGGCCACACCCCGGCCACCGAGCCCCGGCTGCTGGAGGGCATCCCGGCCACGCTGTCGCCCCTGGATGAGGCCCTGGAGATCGGCCGCCGCTGCGCCAAGGTGGGCTTCGAGTGGCCGGATCTGGAGGGCGTCCTGGACAAGGTGAAGGAAGAGGTCGCCGAGCTGCAGGCGGAATCCGATCCCGTGCGGGTGGAGGAGGAGTTCGGTGATGTGCTCTTCAGCCTGATGCAGTGGGCGCGCAAGAAGGGCGTGGACCCCGACGCCGCCCTGCGGCGCCAGATGGTCCGCTTCAAGGGACGCTTCCGGGCCGTGGAGGACGACGCCCGCGCCCACGGCGGCTGGGAGCAGCGCACCCTGGAAGAGATGGAAGCCGCCTGGCAGGCGGAGAAGCGGCGCAGCCGGGCCTGAGCTACACTGCGTCGGCGATGGCCTGGCCGAGCTCTTTGGTGCTGGCGGTGCCGCCCATGTCGGGGGTGCGCGGACCGGTGGCCAGCACCTTCTCGATGGCGGCCATGACTGAGGCCCCGGCCTCGGGGCAGCCCAGGTGGTCGAGCATCATGGCCCCGGCCCAGATCTGGCCGATGGGGTTGGCGATGCCCTTGCCGTAGATGTCCGGCGCCGAGCCGTGGACGGGTTCGAACATGGAGGGGTACTCCCGCTCGGGGTTCAGGTTTGCGCTGGGCGCGATGGCGATGGTGCCCGTGCAAGCGGGGCCAAGGTCCGAGAGGATGTCCCCGAAGAGGTTGGAGCCCACCACCACGTCGAACCAGTGGGGGTTTCGCACGAAGTGGGCCGTGAGGATGTCCACATGGAACTGGTCCACCTTCACCTCAGGGTAGGCGGCGGACATGGCCTTCACGCGCTCGTCCCAGTAGGGCATGGTGATGGCGATGCCGTTGGACTTGGTGGCCGAGGTCAGGTGCTTCTTGGGCCGCGACTGGGCGATGTCGAAAGCCACCTTTAGGATGCGGTCCACGCCCTGGCGGGTGAAGACGCTCTGCTGCACGGCCATCTCCTGGTCCGTGCCTTCGTAGAGGCGCCCACCGATGCTGGAGTATTCGCCCTCGTTGTTCTCCCGCACGACGATGAAGTCGATGTCGCCCACCTGCCGGCCCGCCAGGGGGCAGGGCACGCCGGGCATGAGCTTCACGGGGCGCAGGTTGGCGTACTGGCGGAAGCCCCGGCGGATGGGGATGAGCAGGCCCCAGAGCGAGATGTGGTCCGGCACCCCGGGGAACCCGACGGCGCCCAGGAAGATCGCATCGTGGTGGCGGATCTGGTCCAGGCCGTCCTCGGGCATCATGCGGCCGGTCTCGAGATACTGCTCGCAGCTCCAGGGGAACTCCTCCCAGTGGAAGCGCAGGCCGTGCTTGGCGGCGGCGGCCTCCAGCACCCGGATGCCTTCGGGCACGACCTCCTTGCCGATGCCGTCGCCGGGAATGACCGCGATCCTGAAATCCTGCACGGTGAACCTCCTCAGGAAAAACCAACCATTTATTTTTTTAAGATGATGAATGGGTCGAAAAAGGGCATCAAGATGCCTCTTCACAATATCTGACTGACGAGTAGACTACGCACGAAATCAAACCCTTTGGAGGCTCCCCATGAGCCCGAACCCTGTGCCCGAAACGCCCGT